>JAGQQQ010000256.1 GCA_020426125.1 Planctomycetaceae bacterium | reverse complement strand
GAAACCCCTTTGCGAGGAAAAAGGGGGGGGGCTGCTTTTTGGGTGGGAGCAAGAAGAAAAGTTCGAAGTTTGTTGATGTTCCCGGGGGGGGGGGGGAACCCAAATTCCTCGGCCCATTCACTCTCGATCTCTCAAGACGATGGACAATCGCGGTCAAGCGTTTCTGAAATCGTTGGTCAACCGGGAAACTCCGGAATCCATCATGGTCTGGAAGCCGAATCTGGCCCACCGACTCTGACCTCAAGCCTCTCGATATTCGACGCCCCGTCTGCGGGACATTCGAAGGACCGCCTGATTCTCGATGGTGATTTTCGATTGGACCGGAGCGTCATTCGGATTCTATGCCGCAGAATTCAATGGAGGGAATTCGCGGCGAGCCTCCGCGGCAACGGGCCACAAAGTCGAGGACTGCGACTCGTCTTTGTAAGCAGGCAGCAGCAGGCAGGATAAGCCCCATCCGGTGAGATAGACCACCACCGCCGACCCGAGAATATCACTCACGAAGTGGGCACCATGCAGAATGCGGGAAGCTCCCATCAAGAATCCATAACCGAAACCGATCGACAGCCAGATTGCCGCCCATCGGGGGCGCCGCCATCGGAGAAAGATGAAGGCCGGCGTCATCAGGTAAAACGCGATTGATGCGTGTCCGCTGGGGAACGATTTCGAATTCTCCGAGGAACCGGGCACGGCAAAACTGGAGAAATGCTCCGTTCCCCCGAACTGGACGATTTCGCGAGGCCGAGGGCGATGCCAAGCATCCTTGATGACGACATTGACGAGCAGTAACGGGCCGACCAACACGCTGACAACAAGGAAGAGTCCTGACCAGAGCCCATGGTCCACTCGACGAAGCACGAGACTTTTCAATAACAGCGCTGCCCCAGTGACTCCCAGAAGGATTCCAGGAAGATGGCCGTAATCGGTCAGGATCCGCCAAAGCCAGACATCGGCCCAAATCCATGGTTCCTTTGCCGCCCCATCGAATCCCCAACGGGCGACGACCATGTCGACATCAAATGCCAACACAGTGATTCCGGCGACGAACAGCGCAATCAACGGAGCCACGAACGCGGCCCAATGAGGCAACATACGGTCGATTTTGACGCCGTTCTGTTCACAATGGGTGTTCAACGTGCAGCTGGCATCCTGCCAGCCCAGGGTATCAAATGGCACTCGTTCGCTTCCCTACCTGAACAAATTCATCCGTGAATCGGGTCCCGCGTTCGCAATTTGCCCAAAATTCACGTGGGTTGTAGGTTCCTCAATTTCTTTGGTCAATTTCAAAACTCGATTTGTCATCAAGTCTTCATGATCGGTTCGTGCTCAAGAGAATTTTTGGCGGATTGTGCTTCTCCCGATCGGAAACCGCAGATCATTCCGCGTTGAATGGGAGGTTCTTGCCGTTCCAGCGTCTCTTCCCGTCGAATTTCATCTCCCGTCTGCAATGAGACGGCGCCGTTCAAGGCACCGGGGGCCGATGCTCCCCAATCGGCTGCCAATGATTTCCAGACTGCTCTCGATTGGATCCCGGCCCATTCGCTATTCTCGGCGAAACTGGTTAGCTGCTTTTGAGTGAATGCCCCTTCAGGGAAGAAGCGTGGTGATGCGTCCGTTTTCGGTACTTCAGCAGTATGTTCTTCGGGAAGTCATCCGAGTTTTCCTGTTTGTCCTGCTCGTCAATACCGTTTTGATGGTCTTCGTCGGCGTCTTTCAGCAGGCCAACGAGTGGAACATGAGCATTGGCCTCATCGCGCCGCTGTTGCCATATATCATTCCCAGTTTGCTTCCGTTCACAATTCCCGCGACGTTGCTGCTCTCGATCACGATTGTCTACGGACGGATTGCATCAGACCGCGAAGTGGTCGCGATTAAGGCGGCTGGCATCAGCCCGATGGCAATGTTACTCCCCGGACTAGCGGTTGGAGCCCTGCTCAGCGTCGTCACGTTTCTGCTCATGGACGTCGGCATTCCCTGGTCTGCCCGGCGGATGGAGCGGGCCGTTTTTTCGATGATGGATGACATCGTGCTCGAAAAGCTCCGATCGTCCCATTACCTCCACTACTGGCCTGCCAGAATTGAGATCTCGGTCGCCGGAGTGCAAGAGCGGCGACTCATTCTTCCCGTCTTTCGGTATTCTGGATCAGGCGGACGGCCGGTAACGTTGCAGGCCACGGAAGCGGAGTTGCGATTCGACAAAGAGACGGACAAAGTGATTTTCTCATTTCGTGATGCGATCCTGAATCTCCCCTCGCGAGATGGCGCCGCCGTCAACCGGGTCCGTCTCAATGGAGAAAAGGAAATTTCGCTTCCGCTCCCCAGCAGCGGAAAAGCACGGCGGTCGTACCACCTCACCATTCAAGAGATTATTGAGGAAGTCGACGTGTTGGCGACAACGCAGGAACGGAACAAACGCCAGGACGTGATCGCTGCAATGATGTTTCTGACAAAGGCCGACTTCGAAGGCATTGTCCGCCGACACACCGGGATCAAGGGAGAGCCATCCGAACAGCGGATTTGGAAACTCCGTACCGAACGCTACAACCGAATGGCCCTCTCTTGCAGTTGTCTGGCGTTTGTCCTGCTCGGCGCTCCGCTCGCGGTGATTCAAGCAAAAGGACACTATTTGACCAGTTTTATCCTCTGTTTCATCCCCATCATCTGCATTTATTACCCCGTTGTGCTCGGAGTGATCCTGCAATGCGAACAGGGTTTGATGGAGCCAATCTGGGCAGTCTGGATCGGAAATGCGCTGACCGTCGTCGTGTCGTATTTTCTATTCCGCCGCGTGTTGCGGTACTGATTCTCTTTCATATTCACGCGGTCGAAATCGCAATCCTTCACATCATTCAGCAGATCGCGGACGTATCGTCTTGCCGCTGCTGGGTCTGTAATAGGCATTGAATGCGGCGGCGGCAAGCCATGCATCCACTCCCCGCACCACTGCTACGTTTGACATCGCAAACTGTCTCAGCGCCGTAAAGGACAATCGCATCACGGACCGTTGATTCGGTCACGTTGAGACAGCGGCAGACGATGGGATCCGAAGAAAGGGCAATTTGTGACATGAAGACAATCCGCAAGGCAAGGCAAACTGCTCCTGAGACTCAATCTCAACAAGCCAATTCTATCTCACGGTCGAGACCACGGTCAACAACAAGGCCAGGATTTCTCCAGAATGATCACTCCCCAGAGAACTGGAAAAATGCGACCGACGTCCTACCGTGACATTCAATCTGGAATGAAGGGTTGATGAATTGACATCGAGCAGGCCGGATGCCCTGGGTGACAAAGCCGTGGCACCCCCAAGCCGGGCCACCCGTCTGACAAACATGAGGAGGGCCCGCCGCGACCGAGCCCCGTGTTTCCCCACCGAAATGGTCCGCCTCGTGCCACTGTGGATCGAAGACAGAAAGTGTGCCATGCCCACGTCGGGAAGCAGCGTGGGCATGCGGATGAAACATTCGGCATGATTGTCCAGCTTCGCGAAACAACCATGGCACCCGGCGTCCTACTCCTTTTCAGCGTCACTCGGTTCTGCCAACAGGTGCTGCTGAGACTCTGGCACTCGGTCGTAGCGGAGTTCTCCGCCAATCAGCCGCATCAGTGGGCGGCCTTGTCCCCGACCGGTCTGGAACAGGTAGTCTGATTTGGGGGCGGGGAAGTCGGGGACTTCTTTGTTCGTCTTGTCGAATTTTGCTTTCAACCGCTCGACGGCTTCGGGATGTTGCTGAGCGACGTTCCGTTGCTCGCCGGGATCTTCTTCCAGATTGAACAACATCATCTCGCGAGGATCGTCCCCCGTCACCAGTCCCGGATGGTGCGCTGGACTCGCCTGCTCATACGGAGCCAGCAGGGTGACTCCGTCGGGACCCCGGGGATCCACCCAGTTGTCGAGTTCCTCGGGAGACAGATTGACAAAGCGTGGAGGCCCGGGATTGCGGACATGAAGCTTCCATTTCCCGGAACGGATCGTCGACAGCTTCTCCCCCTGCATGCCGTAGATCGCGTCATGCACCGCGTCGGACTGTTCCCCTTTCAACACGGGGAGCAGGCTGGTTCCGTCGATCACCCGATCCTTCGGAACGGCCACTCCCGCGAGATCACATACGGTCGGCAGAATGTCGATTGTGCCGGCGATCTGTTCATAGGTTTTCCCGGAGGGAATCGTTCCGGGCATCTTGGCGATCATGGGGACTCGCAGCCCCCCTTCCCAGGTGCGGCCTTTCATTCCGCGTAGACCGCCGGTCGACCCGCCGTACCAGGGACCATTGTCCGAGGTGAAGATAACGAGCGTCTTCTCTTCCAATGAGAGTTCCCGGATTTTCGCGAGCACTTCTCCAATCGCGGCGTCCAGTTCTGCAATGACATCCGCGTAGAGATTCTCACGGGTCTCAGGAGTGTAGAAATTGTCCGAGACCGCCAGCGGCTTGTGGGGCATCGCATGCGGCAAGTAAATGAAGAACGGCTCGTCGCGATGCTGTTCCATGAACTGCATCGTCAGATCGGTATACCGCCGGGTCAATGAAGCCTGGACCACGGGATACTCGATCACCTTCTCATTCTTCACGAGCTGCACCGGATACATATCGTTGGAGTACAGAATTCCAACGTATTCATCGAACCCCTGCGTTCGGGGGAGCCACTGCTCCTTGTGCCCCAAGTGCCATTTGCCATATGCGGCGGTTGCGTAACCCGCCTCTTTCAGCAATTCGGCAATGGTCACTTCCTCTTGAGGCAAACCAAAATTCGAGGCCCCTGAATCGGGAGACGGGTTGCGGACCATCGTGTGCCGGAAGGGATATCGCCCCGTCAGAATCGTCGCTCGCGAAGGAGCACAATAGGGGGTTGGAACGTAGAAGTTCGTGAGGCGAATGCCATCCTTCGCCATCTGATCGAGATGGGGCGTTTGGAACGGACATTCTTCATTGAAGCAGCCGACGTCGCCATATCCGAGATCATCGGCGAAGATCACGACAATGTTCGGATGGTCAGCCGCTGAAACAGTTTCAGCACCGATCAAAACGAATGAGAACGTCGCTACGACAAGAACAGCCGCTTGCAAAACACTGTTGAAATGAAACTTTGAGAATATCATGCTTGCTCTCTTTTGAGACGCACTTCAAGTGCGTCGCGAAACGGCGACACCGACGGCAATTGTCAGATCACCGGCGAACCGATATCGTTCCCCGAGTCCAACGAATCATAATGATTGATCGCCGAAGTTTCGATTCGGACCTCGGCGAGACCGAAGAGGAGAGTCTCGTGCCAGAACGTGTGTTGATCATTGGGTCCGGCCCCGCCGGATGGGCCGCCGCCATTTACGCAGCCCGAGCCAGCCTGGAGCCGCTCGTTTATGAAGGCCAGGAAACTCAGGAAAACTGGGATCTCGGCCGGCCGCCGTTGGGACAACTCTCGATCACCACCGAAGTCGAAAACTACCCGGGTTTCCCCAGCGGAAATCTGGGCGAGTATCTCCAAGATGCTCTCGCGGACGACCGCAAGCACATGCTCTCCCCACACAAAGGGGAGGGAGTCAGCGGTCCTGAGTTGATGGAACTCATGCGGCAGCAGGCGATCAACTTTGGGACACGGACCGTCCTGGAAGATATCGTCGATGTCGATTTCTCAGGACGGCCCTTCAAGCTGAAGACCTCCGGGGGGCAGGAGATCGAGGCTCATTCGGTGATTATCGCAACGGGTGCCCGGGCGAACTACCTTGGCCTGGAATCCGAGAAGCGATTCAAGAACATGGGAGTTTCCGCATGCGCCGTATGCGATGGCGCCCTTCCCCGATTTCGCGACCGTCCGCTGGTCGTTGTCGGCGGCGGAGACAGTGCGATGGAAGAATCGGACTACCTGGCGAAGTTCGCCTCCAAGGTCTACATCGTCCACCGTCGCGACGAATTCCGGGCAAGCAAGATCATGGCCGAACGTGCCCTGAATAATCCCAAGATCGAAGTGAAGTGGAGCACCGTCATTGACGAGGTCCTCGGTGACGATGAGAAGGGGGTGACTGGAGTTCGCCTGCGCAGCGCAAAGGACGAATCGCAGACTGAAGAACTCGAAGCATCCGGATACTTCGCGGCGATCGGCCACACCCCGAACTCCGACTTCCTCAAGGGACACCTGGAAATGAACGAGAAGGGCTACGTCAAATGGACGGTCCCATTCCGAACGAACACCAGCGTTGAGGGAGTCTTCGCGGCCGGCGATGTCTCGGATGACAATTACCGCCAAGCCATCACCGCTGCGGGAACCGGCTGCATGGCCGCGCTCGACGCCGAACGCTGGCTCGGATCCCAAGGCCTTCACTGACTTTGCGATGCTCTCCTTACTGGGGATGATTTCCGATCTCGAATGGAGGCGTCGAAACGTTGAATTTGAACCAGTGATTTGAGACGAGAAGTCGTCTTCGAAAGAATCAGCGTGGCCGAATCCGTAATGCTGTCTAAAACATTTTGGAGAAATGCGCTTTGTCGTTTTCTCAGAAGAATGGACAGCAGTTTTCAAGGGCGGATGCGTGAAGATCGCGATTGTCGGGACGGGAATTTCCGGTTTGGTCTGCGCCCATCTCCTCGGGCCTAAGCATGACGTGACGTTGTTCGAGGCGAACGATTACGTGGGTGGGCACACCCACACCGTCGATGTGGAGTTGGATGGCCGGACATTGCCCGTCGACACCGGTTTTATTGTCTGCAACGACTGGACTTACCCCAACTTCCTGGCGTTACTGGATGAATTGGGAGTAGCCACATCGCCGACCTCAATGAGCTTCAGCGTTCATTGTGACCACTGTGGCTTGGAATACAGCGGATCATCTCTTTCCAGCTTGTTTTGTCAGAAAAGAAATTTCGGGCGTCCGAGCTTTTATCGACTTCTGGCGGACATCTTGCGATTTAACCGCATTGGCTCCGATCCGGGTCAAGAGTTCTCACAGGAGGAAACGGTCGGCGAGTTCATACGGCGTTGTCGACTGTCGGAGGAGTTCGCCCGCCACTATTTGTTGCCGATGGGAGCCGCCATCTGGTCCTGTCCGATGGAGACATTCAGCGACTTTCCGATTCGATTCATTATCGACTTCTACCGCAACCATGGTCTCCTCAACATCTGGAACCGCCCAACCTGGCGGACCGTCGATGGAGGTTCGAGGACCTACGTGGAACGGATTCTCGAACGCTTCTCTGGTGACCTGCGGTTGAAGTCACCCGTCTCTCGGATCTCTCGCCACGAAGACGGAGTCGATGTCCATTCGCAAGGAAGAGTGACGACGTTCGATGAAGTCATTCTGGCCTGCCATTCCGATCAGGCGTTGAGAATGGTCGACGGCCCAAGCAAGCAGGAAAGCCAGATCCTGAGCGAATTGCCTTACAGCGATAACATTGCCATTTTGCATACGGACACCCGGCTGCTCCCCCAACGGCGAAAAGCCTGGGCGGCGTGGAACTACCATGTCCGCAGTTCGGAGGAGACACGTCCGAGCGTCACTTACAACATGAACATCCTTCAGCATCTGCCGACGGAGCAGACCGTCTGCGTAACACTCAACGAAGAGGAGTCGATTGCCCCCGACAAAATCCTGGGGAAATACAATTACTCCCATCCGTACTTCTCACCCACCCGTGCTTCGGCCCAGTCTCGGCACACGGAGTTGATCCGTCACGACCGTCTGTCCTATTGCGGGGCTTATTGGCAAAACGGGTTTCACGAAGATGGCGTCCACAGCGCCCTCACCGTTTGCAAAGCGTTTAATGTCTTTCCTTCCTGGCAGGATTCCAAGCCGGCTGAACATCCCAATGAAGCACTGCATAAAGAACTCGCGTCCGCCATGTCGGAGGCGAATATTGGGGGCGGCGAATGACGGCATCGGCTCCCTTGGAGAGTGGTCTCTATTTCGGCACGGTCGAGCACACGCGCACGTCGCCCGTTCGCCATCACTTTCGTTACGGCATCTATTACGTCTATCTCGATCTCGACGAATTGGACAGCGTGTTTCAACGCCGCTGGTTCTGGTCCACGAAACGAACGGCTCTCGCCAGATTTGATCGCAGAGACCATTTGGGGGATTCCGGGCAACCCCTAGCATCTTGTGTTCGGCAACTCGCGGGAGAGGAACTCGGGCGAGATCTTTCCGGTCCAGTCAGACTGCTGACGCATCTCCGCTATTTCGGATACGTGATGAATCCGGTCAGCTTCTACTACTGTTTTGATCCTTCCGGAGAACAGGTTGAGGCGGTCGTCGCGGAGGTCAACAATACGCCTTGGGGAGAACGGCACTGCTACGTCCTCGACTGGGGTACTGGGCTCTCTGCTCCCTCGCTGCGAACGTCCCATGCAAAAGCGTTTCATGTCTCTCCGTTTCTGGAGATGGACATGACCTACCACTGGCTCCTGACAGAGCCCGGCGAAGAGTTGTCCGTCCAGATCGCGGCTTGCCAATCGGGAGCGACTGTCTTAAATGCCACCATGAAGCTGGAGCGTCGGCCAATAAATACAAACAATCTTGCTCGTGCGTTGATCCGCTATCCGCTAATGACGACTCAGGTCTTTGCCGGGATTTATTGGCAGGCGTTGAAGCTCTGGTGGAAGGGGGTTCCCTATGTACCCCACCCCCATCGCTCAGGTCCGGCCATCACCCCTGAGTAGCCGTCGACTGAAATGTCACTCACTCGATTGAAACTGATGCCATGACATCCGTCCTGACTCAAGACACCTCTGTCAAATGTCCCGTTTCCCCTTCGGAAGAAGCTGTCTGGTCTCGTCTGCCTTGGAAAGCTCGCAAAGTGCTAGAGCATTTCCAGTCGCTGCGGCACGGCCAATTGATCATTCATCTTCCTGAGGGCACACTGACCGCTGGCACACCTGCGGATGACGGCCTGAAGGTCAACATCACGATTCAGGATCACCGCTTCTTTAATAAGGTCGCCCTGGGCGGCAGCTTGGGAGCGGCCGACGCCTATGTGGATGGTGATTGGTCCTGTGACGATCTCACAGCACTCTTGCGAATCGTCTGCCGCAATCTTGATGACATGAATCGAATGGACTCTGCCTGGAACCGTTGGGGATTAGCATTCGCTCGAATCGCCCACCGGCTTGCGGACAACACGATCAAAGGCAGCAAAAAGAACATCGCTGCTCATTATGACTTGAGCAATGAACTCTTTGATTGCTTTCTCGACGAGACGATGATGTATTCGTCGGCGATGTACGAAAGTCCGGAAACATCTTTGGAGGCGGCGGCCATCGCGAAGTTGGAACGGATCTGCCAGCGTCTGAACTTGCAGGCGCAGGATGATGTGCTAGAAATCGGGACGGGATGGGGGGGATGGGCTCGCCACGCCGCTAAGAACTACGGTTGCCTCGTCACCACAACGACGATTTCCGAGAACCAGTTCGACTTCGCTCAGCGGAGAATTATTGATTCTGGGCTGAGTGATCGCGTCAAGCTGCTGAAGCAGGACTACCGTCATCTCTCTGGCGAGTACGACAAGGTTGTCTCGATCGAGATGATTGAAGCGGTGGGACATGACCATCTCGTCGAATACTTTCAAACCTGTGAGAGACTCTTGACGCCTGGGGGGCGGCTGGTGATCCAGGGGATCACCATGCCTGAGCAGCGCTATGAACGTTACTGTCAGTCGGTGGACTTCATTCAGAAGTATATTTTTCCTGGGGGGCATTTGCCGTCCGTCGGGGCGATGCAGGAGGCTGTGAGCCGATGCCCGAACCTCCGGCTCGTTGAAGCGGAACAGTTTCCAGACAGTTATGCCTATACATTGCGAGACTGGCGGAAGAGATTCTTCGATCACGAAGAAGAGATTCGCCGACTGGGGTTCGATGACCGATTCCTGCGGACATGGGACTATTACTTCTGTTACTGCGAAGCCGCCTTTTTAGAGAGAGCGGTGAGCGTAGGGCAGTTTGTGTGGGAGAAGACAAAGTATTAGTCGGAAACTCGAAATCCGAAGCAAATTCGAAAGCGAAACATTCGAAGTCGGATCAAGCTGACGCTGCTGAAAAACCATAGGTCGGCTTTTGCCGTCTTCTTCAACGAGTGCATAACAACCGACCTGACTTCTTCTCACTTGAGTTGACTCATGTTGTTCACATCCATCCTTCCGACATTGTTGTCCGCCGCGGAAGCGGGGCGGTTGCCTGATTCCATGATTCGCCTCGGCATCCGGCGGTTGCTGAAGCAGCGGTTGGACGCGGTGCGTCGACAATCTTGCGAGGAGTCGCAGGAGTCTTTCCGGACATTCCTTCGCGATTGTGCCGAATCGCCGGTGGCGGTCCTGCCCGACTCTGCGAATGAACAGCACTACGAGGTTCCCAGCGAATTCTTTGAGTTGGCTCTCGGGCCTCATCGAAAGTACAGCTGTTGTTATTGGGATACGAATACCAAGTCACTGGAGGAGGCCGAGGCCAATTCTCTCCGAATGACCTGCGAACGTGCCGACATTCAAGACGGCATGAAGATCCTCGAACTTGGCTGCGGTTGGGGATCCTTGTCACTCTGGATGGCCGAACATTATCCCGGGTCCGAGATCACTGTCGTCTCAAATTCCAGTGGCCAGCAGACGCGGATTCGCGCTGAATGTGAGGCTCGGGGAATCACCAATTTGACCACCGTCAAAGCGGACATCAACGACTTTACGGCAGACCAGACGTTTGATCGAGTGGTCTCCGTCGAAATGTTCGAGCATGTCCGCAACCATTCAGAATTGCTGCGACGCATTAGCGGTTGGCTGAATCCGGGAGGAAAGCTCTTCACGCATCTGTTCTGCCATCGCAGTGATCCCTATTTCTTCGAGGATCGCGGGCCAGAGGACTGGATGACCAGGTTCTTCTTCGCCGGGGGAATGATGCCGAGTGATCAGTTGCTGATCCATTATCAGGATGACTTGCGGCTGAGAGACCACTGGCGTTGGAATGGTCGGCACTATGAACAGACCTGCAATGCGTGGCTTGCCCAAACGGACCAACATCGCCCGCAGATTCTGAAGCTCTTCCGCGAAACGTATGGGGCCGGGAACGAAGAGTTGTGGTTTCAACGCTGGCGGATTTTTTTCATGTCGTGCGCTGAACTGTTTGGCTACCACGACGGCAATGAATGGTGGGTTTCCCACTACTTGTTTGAGAAGCCGTGATGTCGGAAATTTTTCTGTGGAACGGGCTGGCGATCTCGGCGTTGATGCTCACCGTCTGGCTGATCAGCATCCCGCTCAAAAACGTGAGTATCGTCGATCTCATCTGGGGGCTGGGCTTCGTACTGGTCGGCTGGGTCTCTTTCCTTCGAACGAATTCCGATGGGGTACCGTTCGAACGGCGACAAATCTTGCTGCCGTTTCTGGTCACGGTGTGGGGGCTCCGTCTGAGCGGCTATCTGGCCTGGAGAAACATCGGCCACGGAGAAGACAAGCGATATGCCGCGATGCGAGAGAAGTCGGACCCAGGCTTCTGGTGGAAGAGTCTCTTCTACGTGTTTCTCTTGCAGGGTGTCGTCATGTGGGTCGTGTCATGGCCGCTGCAGTCCGGGATTCCGAAGCACGAATGGGACTGGTCGCTTTGGCAGGGCGCTGGAATTGTCCTGTGGAGTGTCGGTTTGTTCTTTGAAGCGGTGGGAGACTGGCAGCTCGCGAAGTTCAAGGGACGTCCAGAGAACGAGGGGAAGGTGCTCGACCAGGGACTCTGGCGGTACACGCGACACCCCAACTACTTCGGCGACTTCTGTGTCTGGTGGGGATTTTATTTGATTGCGATTGGACAAGGCGCCGCGTGGTGGACCGCCGTTGGCCCGATCTTAATGAGCATCTTCCTGATGAAGTTCTCCGGGGTGGGTCTGCTGGAGAAGTCGCTCAAGGTGGACAAACCGGAGTATGAAGCCTACATCCAGCGGACCAACGCGTTCTTTCCATGGATCCCGTCTGGAAATTGAGTCGGGCGCATGAAAAACGCGGAAGGCAAAGCTATTGCCTCCCGCGTGAGGTTCGATCATCTCACAAGTCAGCGAGATTACTCTTCGGTTTTCCCTTCGACCGGATCGACGGCATCCTGGCCGGGGAGGTCCCCTTCGGGCACACTTGGAGGTGGCGCGATGCTGGCGCCATCTTCAGATTCCGGCACAGCAGGCATTGCCGCAGGAGCGGGGAAGGCGGATTCCGGAATCTCTTCCAGATTTTCCTTACGATCCTCTTCCTTCAGCAGGGAGTATTGCTCACCTGGCTTCCCTTCGAGGTCGAAACGGCCCCAGTACTGCTTCTGGTAGGGATTGTAGTAGTACACATACCGCGGCTTGGTGGGGTAGTAAACACAGTAGTGGTACGAGTAGCTGCGATAGGTCGGAGTCGGCTTGTAGTAGTAGCTGGAGTAGTAGTAACTCCGCTGTGGGTAGTACTGCCAGCCACTGTAATACTGGCGATAGGCGGCGTCGGCGTCATTGGTCGCAAAAGCGGCCAAAAACGCGAAAGCCAGGACTGCGAGAATCGACTGCGTCAATTTCATACTTCCCCTCCCATTCGAGGTAACCAAAAGGTCCCCGTACCTGCTCCCCATGAGCTATGGCACAGGTTCAGGCCCCGCTGACACACAACCAACGGGACCAACTGTTTTACCGTCCGAATCTCAGGCAACTTTTGAGGTGTCTCGACACCGCACCGACATTGGGAAACACCGAACCGAGCGGCAAGATTCACGGCACACACTATTGCAAACGATGCGTTGTTTTGAATCTTCCCGGTTTTCTTCGAAAGTTTTGAAATGGAGCGCCCAGGGATGTGAAAGGAAACGGAAACGGCTTGGTCGTTCGCCCCATTCCTGCCAACACGAAAGTGGCTTCCGTCATCATGTTGCAGTCCGCGGCAGATTGCAATGATGAACAAGGAGACATTGCGGAATGTCAGGAGATTCTTCGATCATCAGAAACAGAGAGAGTGGATGCGATCCTGATGCATCTCGGATGCGATTGTTGGAAGGCCATCAAATCGCATC
>JAGQQQ010000255.1 GCA_020426125.1 Planctomycetaceae bacterium | reverse complement strand
GCACCAAATGATTCAAGACGGCAATCGCTTCCTCATCGGGAAGAGCATCAAGGGTGCCATCAATCAATAGTAACGAGGGCCGCCCTGCGATCGCACGCGCGATCATCAGCTTGCGGACCTGATTCGGGGTCAGCGGATAGCCGTCCCCCACCAATTCGGTGTCGACGCCGTCGGGGAGTTTCAACACATCATTGATGAGCCCGACATCATGGAGCGTCTCGCGAACATCACTGATCGAAATATCAGGACGCTCCAGGTGAACATTCTTCGCGATGGAACCTTGAAACACTTCGTTGTTTCGAACGAGCGAAACGAGCTTCCGCAGGGAATCGGGACGCAAATCCCGGGGGTCATAGCCATCGATCATCAGATACCCGGAAGTCGGAGACCTCAGACCGAACAGCAAATCGAGCAACTGGCTCTTGCCACTGCCGGATGGCCCCCGAATCACCAGATGTTCCCGACTGACGACATTCAGGGTGAGATGGGAAATCACCGGCTTCCCGTGATCATCAACTGTGACAACGTCTGAGACCAAGAGTCGGGCTCCCGTTCCCGAGGGTTCCACAAGCAGACCATCTTGCGGCTCAATCGGCAGGTCAAACAGCGTTCCCAATTTGTCGATTGAGGCCAGGAGGTCGTAATATCCCTCCATATGTTTGCCGAGTTTCGCGAACGAGCCGACGATCACCGTCACAATCAGTTCCGCAGCGACCAATTGCCCCAGCGTCAACTGACCGCTGACCACCAACCAGCCCCCCAAACCGAGCAACACGGTGCTCGCGAGGGCCTGCATTCCCAAGGCGAACACAATCTGACGCATCAGAATTCGGAAGTGCGATTTCCGGGCGATCAAGTAGTCATGCGTCAGGCGGTCCGCGGATTCGAGCGCGAACTCCGCCCCGCCGCTATGTCGAAAGGCGAGGGGAGCCCCCATCAGGTCTTCCAACCAGGCAGCGACTTTGTATTTTGTTTTCGATTCTTTGATGCTGCTTTTGACCGCCCCGGCGCCCAACACAAAGATCACGAACGCGATCATCGCCAACAGCACCACGTCGAACCCAAGCAGCCAGGGATGGTAGAACGCAAGAACCGCCATCCCGATCATGCCACCCATGACCAGGGAGATGCCGTCGAGAAGGAGTTGTGCGGAGATCTTCTGGACCGTAACAACGTCGAAGAACCGGTTCACCAATTCGCGGCCGTTCTGACCGTCGAGCGCCGAGAGTTCCACACGAGGCAAGCGATACGACAAATCCGAGGCGACTCTTGCGAATAGCCGCCGTTGGATGATTTCCACCACGAATGTCTGCAAGGCTCGCAGCGCCGCAGAGAACGACAGAAATGCAAACAGAAGCAAAGCGAGAATCACGATCGGTTGGAGCAGTCGGCCGAACGCGACGGTATTCACCAGCGTCTCAACGGCCATCGGCGTCGCCAGGGCGAGGAGACCCGTGATGAGCGCAAAGACGAACAGGATCCAAATGTCGGACCACTCGGGTCGCAGGATCGCCAGGAGTCGCGACAGGGGCTTCTGCGGCTTCTCGGGCGATCCCCCCTTCCACAAGATGGGAAGTCCCGGTTCCATCACAACGAGTCGAATCTTCTCCTGGTCATCTCGATTCGAGATCAACGATTCCAACTCCGAGGAGCGGACGATGCGATCTTCAAAGTCGATTCCTGCCAGCGAGACGCGAAACGTCTTCGCCCCTGCCGACTCGACGGCAATCCAGATCCCCGCCCCAGGTCGGTGAGCGATGATTTTTGCCCCCTCTTGAAGCAATGACAGGGCGTCTCGGAAATCGCAGTCCAACACCTTCGCTTTGAAGCTCAGGCTTCGAGACGCATTCGTGACCAGCATCCACCAGGCGTCTTCGTCCTGACGGGCTCGAAACCCCACCGATTCCTCGACGATCCGTCGAATTTCGCCCCGTTCCGTCGCCTGCCCCATTGATGACAATTGACGATGCAGAATGGTCGTCAGTGCATCCAGCCTGAGTGTGTCCGCTCGCATTCTGATGGTCCCACGTTTTCAACAACTTGATCCCTCGATCTCCCGGAATGCCACGTCAATGTCGCAATCCCGGTTCCGTCAGCGCATACGGCAACCTCTGACAGTCAAGTTATAGCCCCCCAACGACGAATCGACTAATAGAATATGACAATTCCAAGCATCGCTTTTTTCGATAACCCTACAGCAGCGGTCAAACTGCCTGGATTCGGGATGCGACTGCCGATTGGATTGCCCTTCAATTTGCCCCGAAACGAGTCGACAGTCCGCTACTTTAAGGAATACCAAGCGAAGAGCACCGAGATTCCCAGGACGTGCAGGAATGCCACAATCAGAATCACTCCGATCAGGGTGTCAGTTCCATCGGTTTTGATGATCGTCCGCTTAAAGATCTGCTTATTGATCACCCCACAGATCCAGCTCCAATGCAACATGACGTGTACGAGTACGGCGGCCGCGAAGACGCAGATGGTCAAAAATTGAAGGTCTTCCCAGCCAGTCTTGTCGACTCCCCACAGGGTTCGTTCGGAAGCTCCCGCTGGAAACACAAACCGGACAATGGCCACCACCCAGAGCAGGAACAAAAACACAGCTGCCATCGCGAAGTCGAGCCAGAAATTGATCACCGTCCAGGACAGGGACTTCGATTTCTGAGTCTTTTGCGAAGTGGCGGGCGCGGGATTGTGTTGGGTTTCGGTCGACAAGGGATCCGACATCGGAAGACGATCTTTGAGTCGTGTTAGTTTTCAGATTTGGTCGGCGAGCTGGCACAGAAAGGACACGGGGATGATTGGGGATTCTCCGCCATTAAATAAGCGGC
>JAGQQQ010000254.1 GCA_020426125.1 Planctomycetaceae bacterium | reverse complement strand
CCCCAAACTTGGATCAATTGCGTCAGGAGGGAATGTCCCTCACGCACATGTTTACACCGGCGACGACCTGTTCGCCTTCGCGACATGCTTTGTACACGGGACTGTACTGCGTCCGATCGGGGGCATACCCCAATCACACCCAAGTCTTCGAAGGAACGCAAAGTTTCTTCCGTTACCTCAAGGATGCCGGCTACAGGGTGGGGCTCCAGGGCAAAACTCACGTCGGCCCTCCGAAGTCATTTCCTTATGAACACGTTGCCGGCAAAAACCCGGACGACTTCCCCGCGACAAGGGAATTCCTCTCGCGAGACAAGGAACAACCTTGGTTGCTGGTCTTTGCGTCGAACGATCCACATAGCCCCTGGAATCGGGGACCGAAGGAACTCCATGATCCAGAACAGATTACGGTCCCTCCGTATCTGTATGACAATCCGACAACACGGACATTACTCTGCGACTACTACCGGGAAATCCACAAACTCGACGCTCAAGTCGGGCGACTCATGAAGATGCTCGATCAGACGAAACAGCGAGAGAACACGCTGGTCCTGTTCGTTAGCGAACAGGGGAGCAGCTTTCCCTATGGGGGCAAATGGTCGCTCTACGACAACGGCATCCGGATTGCAACGCTTGCTCGCTGGCCGGGAAAGATCGCACCCGGGAGTACGAGCGAGGCCATGGTGCAGTATGTCGACGTGGTGCCGACCTTCCTCGAAGCCGCAGGCATCGACCCAAAGACCATCGACACGGGATGCCCCGATGCCGACGGGAACACCGGCTTTGACGGACGCAGTTTCCTGTCCGTTCTCCTGGGCCAATCCCGTGAGCATCGTGAAGTCATTTTCAGCCAGCATACGACCGTTGGCATCAATGGCTACAAGGCCCCCTACCCGATGCGGGCGGCACGAGACAGACGGTTCAAATATATCCGCAACCTCGCCCCGGAAAACGAATATTGGATCAACGGGATCCATGGGGCGGAGCCGTTCCCGTCTTGGGTGCGAGACAGCAAATCGGATCCCAGCCTCGCGGCCAGAGTCCGATTCCTTTCTCACCGTCCAGCGGAAGAACTCTACGATTTGGAAATTGATCCTCTCGAAACTCAAAACCTCTCAGACGATCCAGACTATGCTGAGGTCCAACGAAAGTTATCTCAGTCATTAGATGAATGGATGCGGCAGCAAGGAGATCAGGGCATGGAGACCGAACTTGCCGCCCACGACCGCCAACCCGGCCGACGGCGACGAAGTGCTGAAGAGAATCGCGACTGAACTTGTTGAATCACTGAATGCCGCCTTGTGGCCGCAACCCAAAAGAAAATCCTATAAAGGCCGCGAGGAAACAGGGGCCGGGGTTCAGGGGGATGGAAAGTCCCTATTTGCCGCACCGCCTTCCCCTAACTCCTAGTTCCGAATTCCTCCGTTGCAAACATGATACGTTGGCAGCGCAAAACATGCGCGCATCGTACGCCGAAGTCACGGAGTGAGACTCGAACGGGAGATTGCGGCGACGTCTGCATCAACAGATTCGGAGTTCAGCCCCTATTAAGAGCTGTGCCACCACCCGGTGATTGCAGTGATTGTGAGCAGACCTGCCACGTAGAACGGTTCGCGGAAGGAAACAGAGCGGGCATTCTTCCCCCAGCCGAATTCTCGGGAGATGCCGTCCCAGCACCAAAGCCCGGTCGAAAATGTGGGGAGGCCGAACAGGGCCAACTGCCACGGCGGGACTCCGAGCCGGACCAAGTCGGCGGCGTCCCCCACGGGATCCCAGATCCCCGTGCCGATGTAGGCTCCGTTGGCAATCAAGCAAAACCCGGCGAAAAATTGCAGGAACCACGCGAAGCGGAGACGTGCGGCGCGTGCCAGACCCCAGAGGAGGACAGGAAGCACAGCGCCCAGGACCGGCCCCATCCAAACCACAATGCCCGGGTGCGGATTGGGATCCACAAAGGTTTGTGAAATTGACAGCGGATGAAACCTCACTGCCTGAATCGTGCCGCCAGTCGCCAGCGCTGCCAAGGCATGCCCCAATTCGTGCACTGCCTGCATCGCCAACCAACTCCACAGGGCGGAGAACACGAGCAGCAGGACGCGAGCCATGTTCCAAGGTCCTTACTTCGCGATCACATTTGGTTTCGAAAAGTCTCCTTTCCTACGTCGCGGTCGCGTTTTTCGCAAACCGGACTCGCATTTTCTGTGACAGATTCGGATAATTTTCCTCCTGTTCGAATACAGTCGGTGCGTGCTCGCTAGATCGCCTGACCGACGGGTTTTTGATGATTTCAATGAGCGACAGCTATGCCGCATGAGTCCGCGTTGCCCGAATTGCTGGCCAGACAGTTTCAACGGGTCCGTCACCGTTTGACGGGAGTCTCCGTGGCGAGCGGAGTGGGGTTGACGCTGTTTGTGACGGGACTGGTACTCGCCGCTGGGTTGATGCTCGATCTGACGTTCGATTTGCCGCTGTGGTTTCGTCTCTTTCTGTTGATCGGGGCAGGGATTTCTCTGTTGGCCAGTTCGATTGTCGGGGTGATCGTCCCGCTGTTTCGGAAGGTTCAGCCTGAGGAACTCGCGGCGATTGTGGAAACGGCCCATCCTGGCTTGAACGAACGGCTGCTGTCGACGATTGAACTTTCGCAAGCTCGCGAGACCGGCGAGGATACCGGCTCTCCGCTGATGCAGGAATGGCTCTTGGAAGAGACGATCTCCTTCGCGAAGCAGGCCGACTTCGCCGACGCGGTGGACGGGAAACAGGCCATCCGTCGCTGCTGGCTGGGAGGGACGGTGCTCCTGGCGTTGTTGCTCCCTTTGGTCTTCGCAACGGATGCGTACGCTGTTCTCGTATCGCGATTTTTCAATCCCTGGGGGAACTACGAACGGATTCAGAACCTCGTGCTGACCGTTCGTGAAGCGGACCGGGTGACGGCTCGCAACGAAGATGTGCGGATCAAAGTCGAGCCCTCTTGGCGGTTTCAGGAGTCGGAATTGCCGGAGTCCGTCTGGCTGGAGTGGCGATCCGTTGGGGGAGACAAACAACGCCGACGCCTGGATTGGGACCAGGACGAAAACTTGTTTGTGGGCATCCTCAACCGGATTGAACAGAGCTTTGAGTACTCCGTCTTTGGCGGGGGTGCTCGGACGAAGACGCATTTTATGCAGGTGGTCGACCGACCAGAGGTCGTCAAGTTTTCCAGTGACGTGACTCCGCCTCCTTACACCGGTGAACCCGCCGAGCGTCAGGAGGCGGCGCTGGGAGAGATTGCCTGCGTGGAACAAAGCCAACTGGAATTCCAAGCCGCGTTCAACAAGCCCATTGTGTCCGCCGAACTGTTGTGGTTATCCCCTTCGCGGAGACAACAGGAGCGACCGCGACCGGTGGAGGCGTTGGACGATGGAACCGAGATTTACAAGAAGAGTCCGTTTGTGTTGGATGAGGACCGCGTCGCGGGACGCTTGAGCTTGAAGGCCGAACTCGATGGCCATTCCGGTCAATTCGCGATTCGAGTGGTCGACGAACATGGTCTGACGTCCCCTCTTGATGACGTGCGACAACTCACCGTCCTTCCCGATGAGGCTCCATTGATTCAGTTCGCTGATCGGGAACAGTACGCCGAAGCCCGAACCGGTGACGTCGTCGAAATTCCCGTTGTTGCGACGGACGACTTCGGACTCGCCGCAGTCGAGCTGCACTACGATTTGGTCCGTTCACCAGAATCAATTGAGTCTCTGACACTGGAAGTTCCCCGTGCAAATCTGGGGATGTCGGGGCTGCAACATCTGTTCAAATTGGATTTGACAGAGTATCAGTTAATGCCTGGGATGCAGGTCACGTTTCGCGCCCGAGCGACGGATGAACGGCCGGTCCCTTTTCCAAACGAGACTTGGACGGAGACGCGGTCGATTCAAATCAAGAGCGACGCCAAACCGTATGGCGAGTCGACCGTCAGCGATCAGCAACACCGCACAGAGCAGGTGATGGAGAATCTCCAGTTCGAACTGGAGAAACAGAAGAACGAAGCAAAGCGGCTCCAGGACGAGGCGCGTCAATCCTCGAAAGACGACGAGCCATGGGAAAGCCAGCAAGAACTAGGTGACCTGAACCAGAAGACGCAGGAACTACAGGAACAATTTGAAAAGCTGGGCGCGCTGTTGGAACAACAGGCGTTGTTTGAGCACTTGGGGGAGCAGTCGCTCAAGATTGGGGAGGAGCAACTTCAGAAAGCTCAGCAGAAGGTCGAACAGGCTCAGCGATCAGAATCTCAGGAACGGGAGCAAAGTCTCGGCGAAGCGGCCAGTGAACTCGACAAAGCGTCTAAGGATCTCCAGAAGCTCCAGGACGAATATCACAAGATGGCGATGCTTCAGCGAGACTTGCTGGAACTGAACCGGCTCGCGGCGAACACCGAGCGGCTTGCGGAGCATGTCGATGAATTGATGTCGCAACATCAACAAATGGCCACGCAACCAGAGCCGATTCGCCCCGAGCAGCAGCAACGCTGGGAACAGAACCATCGGAATCTGTTTCAGGAACATCAGCAACTGAGTCAGGATCTCGACAACCTGCTTAGCCGACGTCCCGATTTGATCGATGCGGCGAGGAACAATTTGAAATTTGAACTGGCTCAACTGGCGCGCGAGGCGGAGAAGTTGGCCCGTCAACAGAACGAGTTGGCAGAAGCGACTCGCAAAAATGGCGAGCAGTCAGCTAATGAGATGGTCGCGATACACAAACAACAATCCCAGCTGAACGAAGAGACCAAGAAACTCGCCAGCGAACTGAATTTGCCGAATCATGATGATCAGCAGATCACCGCCAATGAATCGAGCAAACAAGCCCGGGAATCATTGGAGAAAGGGAATCGCGCGGACGCGGTCGCGGCTCATCGGAGAGCGGAGCACGAGCTAAACGACTTGGCTCAGACTCTGGAAAATGGTTTGAAACTTCCCCAGGATCCGGGCGAAGCGGCGCAGACGCTGGCCGATCGTCAACGAGACCTTATTCAGGGGATGAAGCAAATTGATCCCAACGCTTCGGAGAGGGAACGCCACGAACAGTTGGCGAAGTTGGGACGGGAGCAGACGGCGCTTTCTCTGGCTGCTGAACAACTTCCTCGCGCGGATGTGATCAATCCTTCTCGGGATCCGGCCGTCAACAAGACGCGAGAAGCAGCGCAAAATTTCGCCCAGAAGAATCGGGAGGCCGCACAAGACCGAGCCCAAGAAGCGGCCAACCTGCTTCAGCAGACGGCGGACATCCTCAAACGAAACTCGCAGCTCCCGCAGGATCCGGTGGAGGCTGTGGAGAAACTGGCCGAACGTCAACAGCAGTTGGCGGACTCACTGGCGAAGATCTCTCCCGATGCTGCGGAGGACGAACGGAACAAGCAACTCGCGGAGCTGAGTCCCGAACAGGCGGCTGTACAACTGGGATTGGAGCAACTTCCTGCGGAAGGGACTTTGAAGACGGCCAAGGATCAGGCCGTGGACAAGACACGGAAAGCGACCGACTCCGTACGCGCAAAGGACACAAAAGCTGCGGCGGAACAGGCCAAGCTGGCAGCGGAGGCATTGCGTCAATTCGCCGAACAGATGAAGCAGAACCCCGAACTTGCGAAGACGGAAAAGCCGGATGCTCCCCCATTCCCCGGTTCGGAACTTGCTCAGAAGGCTCGTGAGTTGGCCCAGCGCCAAGGCGAGATGGCCAAGCAACTCGAAGCCACCTCGGCAACCAGCCAAGACGCCCTCCCAACGGATGAGCGGCTGGCAGGGCTGCCCAGTTTCCCCGAACTCATGCGTGCCCAAGAGATCCTGGCTGATCAGGCGAGCCGACTGGAGCAAGAGACCAAACAAAACACTCCGCAATCCCCAGACGCCCAACAGCGAAGCCGAGAGTTTGCTCAGCAGGCCAGACAGGCGGCGGAAGCCATACTGCGGATGGACAAAGACGGTGCGAAGACGTCCCTCGCCGAAGCCGCCGAGTCTGCGAAGCAAGCGGCAACGGCGTTGAACGAAGCGTCCGACAACGAAGTTCCGCCGACTTTGAGGGAGTTCGCCGAGATCGCGGCCGCCGAACAGCAGCGAATCTCGGAGCAAATGCAACAACTCGCGGAGTTGCAGTCCACCTCACAGATGCAACGGGAACTCCAGCAGTCGCTCCAGGAGCAGACGTCGACACTGACTGACCAACTGACTCAGCGATCGACGGAACTTAGGGCTCCCGCGCTCGACCGCCAACCGCGCGCCGAACAGGCGGAACGGGCCGCGACGAAAGCCGATGAAGCGGACCAGTCGATGCAACAGGCGATTGCCCAGATGGCAAATGCCAATCAGGGTCGGGCGAGCGAAATCGGAAAACAGGCGGCGGAAACTTTGCGGCAAGCCGCCCAGGAGGCGAAAGATTCCTCCGAGCACCATAATCCAGACAACGCCCCGGAAAACACCGTGCCGGGTGAAGTGGGACAGCAGGTTGCCCATGCCTCTCAGTTTCTCGAAGCGGCGGGGGAACAGCTTTCCCAATTGGGAATTCCCCAACAAGTGGCTCAGTCTTCCGAGGAGGGAGTACCGATGGATGCCGGAGACGAGGGGCCTCCCCCCAGTTCTCCCGAAGGCGATGAACCGATGGGATCCGGGCAGTCACAAGGCTCCGGTTCACCCAGCGAAATGCTGAGACAAGCGGCCCAGTCCATGCGAAAAGCGGCTGGAGAAGCGGGGATGACCGCCTCCCAGCAGCCGGGTCAGCAATCTGGACAGAATCAGGCCGATGCCAGTGCCGCCAGCGCCTCCTCGGACTTCGGGAACGAGGCGTTGGCCAAGTTGATTGAATTGGAAGCTTCTCTCGGTCGGATGAGTGAGAGAAACTGGGGAGAACTGCCTGGGGAGCTTCAGTCGGAATTGATGGAGTCCTCCAGCCGGCGGGCCGATGGCGATTATGCCCGGCTCATTCGCCGATACTTCCAGGAGATTTCCCGTGCCCGCAATCCCCTTCTGGAGGAATCCTCACAGGAAAATCGAGAAGAGTAACCGCGAAGGAATATGATACACTGATGTGACGGCAGGCAGGCGCTGGCTTGTCTGTGGAAAATAGCTCAGCAACCCGAGCAGATGGTGTTCGAGTCGTTCTGGTTTTGATGCACGTGTGGTGCGTGTATGTGACAGGTCGTCCACGTATTGCGTTCACTGCGAAGGAAAGAGGAACTCGGAATTTGAGGGAGTCGCCATAGGAAAGCTGGACTTTCCATGTCTCTGCCCCCTGATCCCGGATCCCTCGCGGCCTCAACAGGACCTCCTTTTTGATCGCGGCGACATGGCCGCGCTAGGAAATTGCCATGCACTTTTCCCATCAGCAGCACGCTTTCAGCGATTGGAATCCGCTTACGCGAGACGGTCTGGTCGTCAGCAGCCGCCGGAACTTCTTAAAAGCCGGTTTCGCGGGCATGGCCGGATTGACGCTACCGACGCTGCTGCGGTCCCGGGAATTGGCCGCCGCGAATGGCCAGCCGAGCCGGGGGAAAAGCGTCATTCTGCTCTGGATGACCGGGGGACCCAGCCATATCGATACTTGGGATCCCAAGCCGGATCGCCCGTTTATGAATCGGGGGCCGTTTGTCCCCATTCAAACAGCCGTCCCCGGAATCCAGATTTGCGAGCACCTGCCCAAACAAGCAGCGATGATGGACAAGTTCACGTTGATCCGGTCGGTCGACTGCCGCAAAAGCAGCCATCAGCCGAATCAGGTGATGCAAACGGGAAACCGCGAGGCCGCGCCGCGTACCAATCCGAAGGGGGACAAATACCCTGCGATCGCCTCCATCATCGGCAAGCACCACGGGGCCAACCATCCCGCGATGCCCCCCTATGTTGTGTTTCAAAAGCATCCCACGCACGTCGCCTGGGGAGGGTATCTGGGGAAAGAGCACGATCCTTTCGATGGCAATCAGGCGGCGGTCTTGCCTCAATATGATCTGCTCGGGAAGCCGCTTGGAAAGACGTCCGGAGCGGACATTTTCAATCTCCCGTCCGGATTGACGCAAAGCCGACTGGAACACCGTCAGTCGTTGATCGGCGATTTGGATCGGATTCGCCAGGGACTCGACCTGTCGGGGTCGATGGACGCCCTCGACCAGTATGGCCAGCAGGCCTTTGACATGGTCATCGGCCAACGGGCGCAGCAGGCGTTTGATCTGTCCAACGAGTCGGCGGAGATGCGGGCGCGGTATGGTGACCACCTCTGGTGCCAGCAGGCATTGCTCGCTCGGAGGCTCGTGGAATCCGGCGTGGCTTTTGTCACGATTGATCTCAGCTACCACACCGCTTCGGGGACCTGGGACAACCATGGCATCCCCGGCGGAGTCTACGGCGGCATCTCCAAGGGACTCAAGCCGTTGCTCCCGTTGTTCGACCATCTGATCACCACACTGGTGTCGGACCTGGAGGAACGGGGACTCCTGGACGATGTCCTGATCATTGGAATGGGAGAATTTGGCCGCACTCCCAACATGGGAACCCAGGACAGCGAAGATGGCCGCAACCACTGGCCGGTGGTGATGTCGATGTGCCTCGCTGGCGGCGGACTGCGACATGGCCAGGTGATCGGAGCCAGCACGCCTGATGGAGGGGAGATCAGCGAACGCCCCGTCACTCCCGGCGATCTCGCGGCAACGCTGTACCGTTATATGGGCGTTCCCCTTGACCTGACGTATGACGACGACCGGGGACGGCCCCGAAATATTGTTGAAGAGAACGGCCAACCCATCGGGGAACTCTTTTCCTGATTCGAGTGGTTCCCAGGGATGATCCAGACTCGTCAGAGATATCGTTGATTTACCGGTTCTTGTTAAGCAACGGTGTCACGACGCTCATCGTTCACGGCACGCCATGTAAGACAGGGAATACTTGCCAGCTTTCTCTCAGTCTACGATCGAGACGTTCTATTCCAATTGGTCGCGGCACCCATTGGCATCATTCGGATCCTTGATGCTCGGACAGCTAGCGGAGCAGGACCAGCAGATTTCGAAGCCCGCGTCGACTGTCTCTCCACATTCGCAGACCCATTCGGGAGTTGTGCCGCGTTGTCCTTCCGGAAAGAGACGGTGTTTGATTGCCAAAGCCTCAAGGGCATCGGACTCCAGGACAAGAACTTCGATCCAGAACGAACTCAGCCCCCCATAGGGACTTGATCCTAGAACCGCCGTCGATTTCTCGTTGGCGACGCACGCTCGAATTCCACGATTTTCCAACTCCGCGACGAGGCAATACGCCTCCGAGTCATGCGGAAAAGTTGCCAACACAACGAGTTTTTCCTCATGTTTCTGTTCGTCGCCCATGGTTGACTCCGCAGTGGACTTCGATGGAGCCGTCCGAAATCTTGGTGATTGTTCCGACGTGTGTTCGATTTGGCAAGACCTCGGCGACGCACGCCTGAATCGCGGGCGGGGACTTCGTCAAAGATACGGAATCGCCATCCGCACGACGCCATCACGGACTCTCGCATAGAGAGGGCGCGCTTTCAGACGATCGAGTGTCATCCGTTCGCCGTTCTCCACTTTTTTGTCAATGAGCATCGTCAGGTCGTGGCTCAGGTCTTGATCGTAGCACTCAATATTGAACTCGAAGTTGAGGCGAAGGCTGCGCGGATCCCAATTACTGGAACCGATCAACGACCACTCCTCGTCGACGAGAAGAAGCTTCGTGTGGTCAAACGGAGGATCGGATTCGTAAACCTCGCAACCTTGTTCGAGAATCCGGGAGATGGGATCCGACGAGGCCCATTGAACGAATCGCAAATTGTTTTTTCTGGGAACGACCACCCGGACGCGGACTCCCCTCATCGCTGCGAGGATGAGTCCCTGAATGAGCGTATCATCCGGAAGGAAATACGGTGTCACCACATCGATCCTCTTCTGAGCCAGGCCGAGGCTGGCGAGGATGATCAGCCGCAGGTGGTCAAAGTTCGCGTCGGGACCGTCGGGAATTCCGCGGGCCAACACGTCGCCACATCGTTCCGGGGGAGTGAACCAAAGTGGTCCTTGCAGTTCCTCCCCCGTGACGAATGCCCAATCGGCGAGAAAGGTTTCCTGAATATGTGTGACAACGGGGCCCGTCACGCGAAAGTGAATATCCTGAATCGGGTGGGCGCTGGGAAAGTCCGAGTAACAGCCTTCGCGAATGTTCATGCCGCCGGTGAAGCCGAGGCGGCCATCGACGACCATCATCTTGCGGTGATTCCGCAAGTTGGCGTACATCGTCAATGCGGGAACGAGTGTGGGCAGAAACGTCTCGACCTGGACTCCCCGGCGTTTGAGTTCGGTTGTGGTTCGTGGTTTCGAGTACCGAGAGCCGACATCATCGATCAAGACTTTGACCGACACGCCGCGTTGTTGGGCGCGTTCCAGCGCATCCACAAACTTCCTCCCGGCCTCATCGTAGTCAAAGATGTAAGAACACAGGGTCACGGACTTCTCCGCTTCTTCAATCGCCTGCAACATGAGGTGGTAAGCCAACTCGCCCCCCACCAGCGGAGTCACGCTATTCCCTCCGAGCAGGGCCTTACCGGTCAAGTGGGCAGCCACGCCAGCGAGCTTCCCGCCAAACGGCAGTTCCCGGTTCGCGGCGTCATCCATGAATTGGCCGCTGATGATGGCATCTCGAAACTGAAGATCCATGGACCGGAGAATGCGGCCCCCTTTTCTCTGAATCCGATTGACGCCGAACGCACAGTACAGCAGGGACCCCAGCAGCGGGGACAGCCAGATCAAACCGACCCATCCGATGACGCTTTGCGTTTCCCGTTTGTGGAGCACCGCGTGCATTGTCGTTGCGAAGGCGATGGCAATATCGAAGACCGCGACGACAATCGCCCAGAACGTCCAGTTGTCGATCATGCGGGGCTTACCGGGGGGAAGAAGAAAACGGCGTTCGCCAGATGAGGATGCCTCCCCATCGTAATCAGGGTCAGGAACCACACAAGCCAGGAACCGCCTCAAAAATTCTCTGGATTTCGCCAGGTTGCCTTGTGACAAGTGTTGGAATGGGACCCTAAACTGCCAAAGACGGCTCCTTTCGAAAGCTCTACAAAAGACGTTGATCCGATGCAACGAATCCTTTCTCCCGGAATATTTGCGCTGCTCCTCACCATGAGTCCGCAGGCGGGCTTTCCCGTTGATGGCCCTCCGGTGGTCGTCGAGTCCGCATTTCCCTTTCAAAATATCCTCCCCAAGACAGAGACCGGCGCCGCAAGGTTTCTTGAGCGATTCCCCGAGTTTGACGGACGAGGAGTGACGGTTGCCATCTTCGATACCGGCGTCGACCCGGGAGCCCCCGGCCTCCAGACGACGACCGATGGCCAACCCAAGATCATCGACATTATCGACGGGACCGGAGCGGGCGATGTGTCGATGACCACTGTCGTCACCGCGACCGAAGGAAAGATCACAGGGACGACGGGACGCGAACTGACTCTTGGCGATTGGCGGAATCCGTCCGGCGAGTATCGAATTGGCCGCAAGGCGGGTTATGACTTCTTCCCCCTCGATCTTGTTCCCCGCCTCAAAAAGGACCGACGCGACGCGTTCGAGAAAGAGGTTGGCAAACTGATCGAAGACGTCGAGCGGCAACGTTCCGATAAACCCCAAGAGAACAGCCCCAGCGAACAGGAATGGAAAGCCCGGTTGGAAGTGCTGCGGAAGGCGCTCGACAACTACGAGGATCCCGGTCCGATCTACGACTGTGTTTTGTTTCATGACGGCGAAGTGTGGAAAGCCGTCATCGACACCGATGAAGACGGCGACCTCGCGGAGGAAACCGTGCTATCCGATTATCAGTTGGGTCGGCAGTACGCGACGTTCGGGGAAGACTCGCTGCTGAACTTCTCGGTGAAGATCTATGACGATGGCGACCTGCTGTCGATCGTCTGCGCCAGCGGCGACCACGGCACACACGTTGCCGGGATCGTCGCGGCGAACTTTCCCGATCAGCCCGCGCGGAATGGTCTCGCTCCTGGGGTTCGGCTGATCTCCGTCACAATTGGAGATCCTCGCGTCGGAGGAATGGAAACAGGAACCGCGATGGTCCGGGCGCTGCGTGCCGTTGTCGAGCATGACTGCGATCTGATCAATATGAGTTTCGGCGAACCGACTTCCACTGCCAACGAAGGTCGCCTCGCGGAGTTATTCAATGAGATCGTCCGTGAACATGGAGTCATCTTCTGCGCCAGCGCCGGCAATAGTGGACCGGCTCTATTGACTGTCGGAGCACCGGGAGGGACCACGAATGCCGTGATTGGAGTCGGTGCGTATGTCTCTCCTGAAATGTGGGAAGCTCAGTACTCTCTTTCCAAGGATGCGGAGGGAATGCCCTACACCTGGACATCCAGAGGTCCCACTGCTGACGGCGATGCGGGCGTCGACCTGTTCGCGCCGGGCGGGGCGATCGCGCCCATCCCGAGTTACTCCCTGCAACCGGGACAACGGATGAACGGCACCTCGATGGCCTCACCCAACGCCTGCGGAAACATCGCTCTCCTCGTCTCCGCACTCAAGCAGCAGGGAAAGTCCTTTTCACCGATTTCGGTGTTGCGAAGCTTGCAAACGACGTCCGAGCACCTCACGAATGTGGACGCATTTGCTCAGGGGCCGGGATTGGTCCAGATCGACGCGGCCTATGACCACCATTTGAAATGGGGAGATCAGCCCGGCCAATTGACCGAACTCGTGACGACGATCCCCGATCGTGATGCCCGCGGAGTCTATCTTCGCGAACCGTGGGAGACGGATCGGGAGTTGCTCACAACGGTGGAGGTGGAGCCGTTTTTCTCTGAGGACATTCCCGCAGGACAGAAGCTGGACTTTGAGATCGCATTGAAGATCCGTGCTTCTGCCGACTGGATCGAAGTTGGCGAGAATATTCTGGTCCATTCGGGCGGCGGGGATTTCGCGGTTTCGGTCCACCCGGAAAAGCTGAGAGCGGGCGTTCACACGGCCGAGATTACCGGCAAGGATCCCGACCATCCCGAGCGGGGACCCCTGTTCCGCGTGCCGGTAACCGTCATCAAAACCGAGCCTTTCAAGGCGGACACGTGGTCCGGTCAAATTGAGACAACAGGCGGAGACGTCCAGAGACGATTTTTCGCTGTCCCCTCGGGAGCGGGACTGGCCCGGCTTCGGCTTCGCGGCGAACAGAACGGGGGAAGCCGATTTTTTTATTTGCATGCCGTCCAACTGGTTCCGGGTCAAACCTTCGAGGACCACGAGCGGCTCGTTCGCATCGGCCTGACCGATGACGAGCTTTACGAGACGGCGATTCCCGTCGTGGGTGGACGGACGCTCGAAATCTGTCTCGGTCAATTCTGGTCCGATCCGGGAGAGGCCCGATTGTCGATGGAGGTCGAATTCACGGGCCCCGAAGTCAGCGACAATGCCGTCACTCTGCCGGGGAATGGGGAAGCGGTTCAAGTCCATGTGACGGGCGTGACCGCCTTCGAGAAGTTCTCTCCCCAAGCCCGACTCGACCATGCCGAGCGGATTCTGCTGCCGGAGTCGGCAAAGATCGAACTGCTGACTTCTTCGCGAGACCAATACCCCGATGGGACACAGCCCTTCCGTCTGCTGCTCAATTACAAATATGAACGGCACAGCGGCGGCAACGTTGAACTCATTGCCCCCGCATTGAATGGACACCTCTACGATTCCCCGGTGGATAGCTTCCGCATCCTGATTCATGGCGAGAACAACCAGCTCGTGGAAATGGAAGATCTGTATCCGGGGGATATCAAACTCACTCCGGGAACCTTTGAGTTTGCCGTCGAGCTGCGGCACGCGGACCGAAAGCCCCTTGAAGGCTATCAACAGCTTCCATTGGTTGTCCGTGACAAATTGAAGAATGCGATCCCCGTTCGCGTGGAACGGACTCCGACAACTGGAGACGCGATCCGGTCGACCGAGCTACACGAAGACGAACAGGTTCCCGTCTATCTTCGCCTTCCGCTCGACACCGACATCCCCAAGTTTGTCGAAGATGGAGACCAACTCACTGGGACGTTTTCCCTGGATGGAGATCACTCGGTTCCGTTGCGGCTGGTGGTCCGCAAACCGCGGGAGGAAAGCTCAAAGCCGATGGACAAGTCCAGGTCGCTTGAAGAGGCCTCGCAAAAGTTTTACTTCGATCGTCTCGACTCACTCGACTGGGACACTGATCGAGACCAGATCGAAGAGATCATCACAATGTTGGCGGACTCGGGGGCAACAGCGCTGGAAATTGCCGTTGCGAAACTGGAACTGCTCGACGATGACGACCGCAAGCAGCGGCTCCCCGAGGTGGTCCAGGCGGCGGATGCCGTGATCAAAGAAGTTCCCGAGAAGGCGGTGCGGCTGCATTTCGCGGTCAAGTCCTCTGGGCATTCTGACAAACAGAAAAAGAGCCACACCCTTCGCACTCGGCAGCGGGACGCGCTCATTGATGCCCTATATCGAAAAGGCCGCGCGCTCGCCTACATGGAACTCCCTGACGTCGTCAAAGACCATCCCATCAAGAATCCCGAGAAACACGACCGACAGTTCGAACAAAACTACAAACGGCTCGCTGGCTGGGTGGACGTCAAAGAGGAAAAGTATGCCCTGCTGCATGTCCGCCGGGAACGCCGCAAGGAGCACTATGGCCAAGCCCTGCAAGTTCTCAACTCGCTCGTCGACAAACATCCGCAGAATTTCCTGCCCCACAAGAAACGCCGGGACATCTACGAACTTCTCGGATGGGATGTTCTGCGCAGCTACGAGCAGCACTGGATGTGGCGAATCTCCGCCGAGCAGAAGACTCCATTTTGAACGCTGAGTTGAGCAAAAGGCATCCATCCCCTGTGTCGTTCTGACCTCGATCTGGTAACGTAACTCTTTTCTATGGAAGAGGTAACCGATTCTGCATCGTCCTGACAAATTCAAGAAATTGCTGCTGACTCAGTTGCCCAGTTTGCGTAGGATTCGCCTGAAACGGCAGTTTGTACCGATCGCCGTTTGAATTCGGAGAACTCCGCAGGGATGCGGTTTTCGAATCAGAATTCTCGATGACAGAAAATCGCCGCGTGGGTTGTGGCGTTATCAACGGAGTGATGTTTCATGTTCCGAGTCGAAGTCACGATTCGCTTTCTCACGGTTGCGTTGGGCTGCCTCATTTGTCAGTTTCTCTCCAATTCGGCTCACGCGCAGGTCGGCGTGGAGACCGTGTTGGCGTACACACCGTCTCAACGGGATGTCGATTACGAAGTCCCGTCGAAGGAAGACGGCCCGAAATGTAAGCTCGAAGTCGAGCGAATGGATAATGGCTCCGGCTGGGTTCTCTACAGCCCAGAGGGACAAATTCTCCGCCGCTTTCTCGATTCGGATGGCAACCAGCGCGTTGACCAGTATCGCTACTACAAGCATGGGCTTGAAGTCTTTCGGGACATCGATACCGATGGCAATAACCAAGTTGACCAAAGCCGCTGGTTCAATACAAACGGCACCCGCTGGGGCATCGATCAGGACGAAGATGGCAAGATCGAGCGTTGGAAAGTGATCTCCGCAGAAGAGGCCAGCCGCGAAGCCATTCAGGCCTTTATCACGCGAGATGACAAGCGGCTGGCGGCGGTGTTGATCACGCCAGAAGATTGCCGACAACTGGGCCTGTCGGAAACGGTCACCAAGGAACTGCTCGAACGTGTCTCGAATCATGCCGCGAAGATGAAGACGGTGCTCGGTTCCACCAAACTGCTGGGAACGAACTCCCGGTGGACACGGTTCGATTGTTCGATGCTGATGCCCAGCCTGATTCCCGCTGAGAAGGGAAAATCCTCTCAGGACCTCGTAGTCTACGAAAACGTGATGGCGATGGTCGACTCGGGGGCTCAGCCCGGTTTCGTGCAAGTTGGCGAAATGGTCCGGATCGGCGACGTCTGGAAACTGACGCAGATTCCGCAGCCATTCGAGGGAAACAATGCAACGGTCGCCGAGGGGGGCGTGCTCTTACAGCCTTCGATGGTTGCCGCCGCCTCCGCGTCCGAAGGCCTCTCTCCTGAAATGCAAAAACTTGTCACGTCATTGCAGGAACTGGACAACAAAGCCCCCACTGGGAACGCCAGCCGAGAGGACATTACCCGTTACAATCTCGAACGCGCGAAGCTCTTGAACGAGCTTTCTCAAATCTCGACAACCGCCGAAGAACGCAGCATGTGGCAGCGGCAGCGCCTTGAAGGGATCGCCGCCGCCACTCAGATGAAGACTTACCCCAACGGTCTCGAAGAACTGAAGCAGATCGAGCAACAATTCCGTCAACAAAAAGTCGACAAGAATCTGTTGGCGTTTGCAACTTTCCAACGTCTTCTCGCGGACTACAACCTGCAGTTGGAAACCGCTGAGGCGAATGACCGGGCGAAAGTCCAGGAAAACTGGCTCATGGCGTTAGAGGGTTTCGCCCAGGAATTTCCAGATTCTCCCGACTCCGCAGATGCGCTGCTCCAATTGGGGATGACCTACGAATTCAATGGGAACATCGAAGATGCCCGAAAATGGTACTCCGAGTTGGTTCAGAAATACCCGCAGACCGCATCCGCTCAAAAGGGGAAGGGGGCTCTGAACCGGTTGGAGCTCAAAGGCAAACGCCTGCCTTTGCGCGGCAAAGCCTTACAGGGAGGAACGATCGACCTGTCCGCTTATCAGGGGAAAGTGACAGCCGTGATCTTCTGGGCGACATGGTGCAAACCGTGTACCGAAGACTTACCACAAATCCTCGAACTGTACCGGAAATACCGTCCAGACGGCTTCGAAATTGTCGGAATCAATCTCGACGCGGAAGGAGCGCCCATTCAACAGTACATCGACAACTTCAAAATCCCCTGGTATCACATTCACGAAGATGGCGGGCTCGAAAGCCGGCCCGCAATTGAATTCGGCGTCATCTCGCTTCCGACCATGTTCCTTGTCGATCGGTCGGGAACGGTGGTCTCCTCTTCCGCGACGGTCGACGATCTCAAAAAGCTTGTCCCCGAACTCGTGAAGCGATAGCCCCGTGACCGGCCTGCAGATCTTCAATGCGTGCGAAGGGATTCTCTGGATCGCTCTCGCTCTGATTTTCGGATGTGGTCGGATCACAGGCTTACGCCCGCCGCTCCGAATCCAGTTTGCCGTCTCGCTGCTGCTATTTTCCCTGTCCGAATGGATTGAGATCCAGACAGGCGCTTGGTGGCGTCCCTGGTGGTTGGCTTTCCTCAAGGGAACTTGCATCGTGTTCATCACTGACGCGCTCCGACGGCTCTTTCGCAACCGCCGTTTGGGACGCGTTCACTTTTACCAGGCCAGCGACCGTTCCAGGACGGAATCCCCTTTGCCGTGAGGACCACTTGAGCGATTCGCAGCGAAGTGGGAAGAGAGCCTGTTGCCAGAGAGCCCGGTCATGAGCCCGGCCTGAGAGTTGCATCTTCAGCAGTGATGAGCGACGCTGACACTTTCCCAGATTGTCCCCACAGAGGCCATGGAATGAGAATCCTTTTGATCTGTCTGTCGCTGGTCTCGGCGGTTCGCTGCTGTGTCGCGGAGGAAAAGCCCGTTGTTGATGAGACGTCTGGAGGACGTTACGAGTTTCGGGAGTTTCACGATCCCAATGGAATCGGAAAGTTTTACCTCGATCGCGAGATCGCAAGGGTGATGGGACATCAGGGAATCTCCTGGCTCGAACGTCCCGAACGCGAAGAGGAGGAGCGGCTCACGCTACTGATCAAAGCGCTGAAGCTCAAACCGGGAATGACAGTCGCTGACATTGGCGCCGGTTCCGGGGTCATCACCGTTCTGATGGCGCGAAAAATCGGAACAGATGGAAAAGTCATGGCCGTCGACATCCAACCCGAGATGCTCCAAGCACTTGAACGCAAATGCAAGGGGTTGATGATCGACAATGTCCAACCGGTTCTGGGAACGAATCGAACTCCGAACCTCGATGAGAATTCGCTCGATCTGGCGATCATGGTCGACGTTTACCATGAATTCGACTTCCCGTACGAGATGCTCTCCGAGATCGCCAAATCTCTAAAGCCAGGCGGTCGCGTGGCATTCGTTGAGTACCGGAAAGAGGACCCGGCTGTCCCGATCAAGGAAGTTCATAAGATGTCGGAAGCCCAGGTCAAAAAGGAGGCGTCCGCGAAAGGTCTTCCGTTAGAATTTGTGGAGAACGTCGATACGCTCCCCCGGCAACATGTGATCATTTTTCGGAAGGTGCCAGTCGAGTCAGACTGAATGGCTCACGCCAGATCGCTCTCCGAAGGAGGAGGGGATCCCGCTCCATCAATGAAGAGGCATCAAACAAACTACTCCCTATTTTCCTCAATCGCCTCCGATAACGTCATTTCCTTTGCCGAGTGACCGGCGATAGCCCACGAATCGAGAGGTCCCCCTTCGCCGGTGTCAGGTTGCCAAGCGAGAAGCTTGCCCGACGTGTCGAACAGATAGCAGGACGGCCCGCTGGGTTGGTCGAAGGGACCGGACGTTTCGCCGATCCAGACAAACGCCGTTGTCCCGTTGTTCTCAACCAGAGCCAGATGCCTGGGCTTCGGCATCGACTTGGCGAATTGGGCCAGAGTATCGACACCGCTTGGCGGGGCAAGGGCCCGACGTTCGCGGCAGACCTCCCAGATGTAAGCCCAAAGAAGGGCAATGACAACGAGCGCCGTCACGATTTCCGACCGATGCGGCAGGCGGACCATCCGCGAACCTCCGAAGTCGTCAATTGCTCATGTTTTGTGAAAGACCGGGATTTTCTTGTAGTCCTTGCCCAGAATCCGTGCGCTGTCACAGCCAAGCCAGTCTTCGAGCAGACTGGCGTACACTTGGCGGAAGTCGATCTGAAACTTCAAGTCGCCTTGATCCAGGTCCGTCAAGCTGGGCAGTTCTCCGATGAGGCCCGAATTCAATTGCTTCCCCGCAAGAAACAACGGAGCCGCGGCGCCGTGGTCGGTCCCTTCGCTGGCGTTCTCTTCAAGGCGGCGCCCAAACTCGCTGAATGACATCACCGTCACACGGTCATCCAGTTGGTGGGATTCCAGGTCCTTGAGAAACGCCGCGACGGCGCCCGTCCATTGCCGCAACAACCCCGAGTGAGCCCCCGCCTGTTGGGAATGAGTGTCAAAGCCATCGAGTTGAACATAATAAATCCGCGTTCCTAAGTCCGCGTGAACCAGACCGGCGATCGCTTTCAGTTTCTGGGCCAATTGCGAGTCGGGATACTCGACGGTGCTTTGATACGACTTCGCCTGTTGCTGAATTCGTTCACTGACGCGGAGAGCGGTGGATGTGCTGGACTGCACGAAGGAGAGCAACCCATTCTCAACAGCAGGCGGAGATTCGACCGCCATCGCCAGCTTCTCAGTCGGAGCACCCTGCAAACAGAATTGATCCAGCGATTTGATGGAAGGCACCGCCAGCCGCGTCGACGACAACGCCAGTGGCTGCTGTTCCTGCCCCAAATGAATGGCCGGGACATCCGCTGCGGATAGACACTCCGCTGCGCAGCGACCGAGCCAGCCTTCGGACCGTCGATTTTTTTGCCGCGTGCAACTGTGCCAAATGTCCATCGACTCAAAGTGTGATCGGTTGGGGTTCGGATATCCCACCCCTTGGACAATCGACAGCTGGCCGTTTTGGTAAAGGTCGGCAAAGCCGGTCATCTCTGGATGGAATCCCCAGTGGTCTTCCATCTTGAGGACATCGTCTTTAGGAACCGCCAGAGTGGGCCGGGCTTTGCGATACTCGTCCCGATCAAATGGAATGACAGTGTTCAGCCCATCGTTCCCTCCACTCAGTTGGACCACCACCAGAATGCGGCCATCGGAATTTGATCCGGACGACTCCGCCGCCTGCAGCCAGAATCGGGGCGACATCGCTCCGAGCGTCAGCAACGAGGGAGCGGCTTTCAAAAAGGTTCGGCGTGTGGTCATGGGATCACCTCAAACGTGGACATCAACATTGCAATTGAGTTGTCGGAAACGGTCAGGTTGTGATTCGGGACATCCGTTTTTCGGGTCTGCTCCGATGTCGCTGTCAGAGTATTTGCTACCACTGATTACTCAAATAGAGTGCGACAGCGATGATCAAGACGACGACGAGAAATCCGAAACCAGCACAGAGAATCTCGACCAAGTCTGGCTTCCTTCGAGGAAAGCGAAATATCTCCGCGACTTGATCGAGCATCTCGGGATTGGTGGGATGTCCACATCCACAGGGCGGGAGGCCGAACTGACGCACCGTCCCACATTTGTGACAGCGACCGCATCCGCGGCAATAGGGAGTATCGCAGTTCACACATGCTCGTTCCCGATCTTCCTTTCCGACGCGAAGAGCCCCACATCCGGGACATCGTCCACAACCGGGACAGACGACCAGTTCCGGCTGATGGACCGCATCGCATCCTTCGCACTGTATCAACGGCCGTTGGGAGTCCTTCAATTTTCGCTCCAGAGGCACACTCGCGGCCCGCGGGGCTTGCGGCTAAACAATCTTCTCTCCCGATTGTATGTCTATTTTTAGTCACTATGCGAGTTGATACTCCGGTAACGCACAGAACAGATGCAATGCGTCGCGAAGTCTAGCGTCCCGGTTACCGCTCCCGTTCTCAATCGTTGACACCAGTTGCTCGCGAACATCGCTCCGAAGTGGTGTTGCCAGCAGGGTCGCTTCCCACCAATTGATAACGTCGGTTCCGGTTCGTCGATCCAAACTCGACGCCAACTCCGCGAGGGAGCCTTTCGCGAACCGCGTATTTTCGTGATCGAGTAGCCGACGGATCAGATTCGCGCGTGCCAGAAGCGTCGACGAATTAATCCACGCCCGACCGCCATCCCAGCCTTTGACATTGGGAGGGAAGAATAAGTCCTGTCCTAAATCACCCACTCCTTCGGCCAGGGCGATGGTATCCGCCGTTCCTTCCAACGAACGCAATAGTCCGATGGCAAATGTGACCGGCGACCGGACTTTGGCCGCAACGCAAGACTTCGAGAAAAAGAGATTGCTGGAGAGTAGCCGTTTCAAGGTTGGGCCAATTTGAAGGCCATCGTCCCGCAGTTGTTTCGCCAATGGTTCGATCAACTTTTCCGGAATGTCGACTTCATCTGCCAGGAAGTAATGGATCAACTTCGACACAAGGAATCGGGGCAACGCTGCCTGTTCCAGGACGATGTCAACGCCCTGTTCTCCGGTCCACGGCCCTGTCTTCCCAAAGACAGTCTTTTCTCCCGAGTCGTGCTGATAGCGGTTGAAGCGGAACTTCTCTCGACGGACTTCCCAGCCAGTGAAACATCTTGCGAGTTCGCGAATATCGGTTTCGGTGTAATTGCCCTCGCCTAGGCAAAAGAGTTCCATCACTTCGCGAGCATAATTCTCATTCGGATGGGCTTTCCGATTTGTCACCGAATCGAGATAGATCAGCATCGCCGAATCATGTGAAATCTCTTGGACCAACTTCCCGAAGTCTTCGAAGGCGTACTCACGCAGCAACTCGTTCTGACGATACATCAGATTGACATTGGTGACCTTGTCCGCGCTGGTCGCGAAATGGCCATGCCAGAACAGCGTCATCACTTCCCGGCAGGGGGCATCGGTCGTCAGCAGGCGATAAACCCACCACGCGGAGAGCTTGCGAGCGTTGCCAGTCGCGAGCGTCGCTTGGGCCAGGGGATCCGTGGAGTTCGCCTCAGGAAGGGGCCTGATCAGTTCATCAACAAGTTCGGTGACCGACCGCTGCGTTCCCATCTCGATCTGGGAAATGGTAGCTCCCAAACACGTCCGACGATGGAGATGGGCGACGTGCTCCCGAGTCAGCTTCCCTCCCGGAGGCGAGAACGGCTCCCAGGCCCACATTGGATCGATCTCGTGCCAATTATTCATCACGCTCCTCCTCGACTTGTTTCGCGTCCAGTCCGAACTGGAAGAGAAGTTCGTCCGCAGTCGTCCTGAGAGTCAGAGAGCCGTGATCCAAAAGTCCGAGCAGATCAAGGAGCGTGGTCACTTCGTTCTCGGCTTCCTGACGGGTGTGACCTTTTTCCAACATATTCTGGGCGATGAGTTGCTCGATGTTCTGGATCAGGATGGTTCGCAACTGGGGGACCTGGAGTGTGATCGTGGTGTTTGTTCCGACGTCGCTCTCCGCCGCGTCAACCGGTTCCGCCGACAAGATCGTCGCCGCCAATTGGCGTGTGCTGGACAGCACAAACAGACCGTTGGCCGAGGCCACCGTCGGTGAGAAGTTGTAATGGATGGAAACCGGATCCTCGCTGTCTTCATCCGTCGGACGCACGTACATCGCGGAGACGATCTCCCCGTCGTCCGTTTGTTCTTGCAGGAGATCGAGTTGGGGATTGCCATTCTGCGCGCCGGTCACGTTTAAGAACCCGATCAAGTTTTGGAAGTTTCGACGAAGATCGCTCCAAGTTTGTTCCGGTTCCTTCATTGGGAAAACGAGGGCAAAGGCGGGCAGTTTGATTTCGGGAACGGGCTGGCCATCGGTGCCATACTGTTGTTGTGCTACCAGTACCTGAACTTGTGGCCCCAATGATCCGAGGACTTCTTCGCCGAAATCCCGTCCAGAGAACAACGTGGTGAGATTGCTCTCCGCTTCAATCATCTTATCGACAACTCGCTCGGGAAAGAGTTCCCCGGCTCGCAGCCACATCTCCGAGAAGTTGCGATAGGTCGAGACGGACGCGATGACTCCGGGGACGGCCAGTGCGGGGGCCGCCATTCCCTGTCCCTGTGGTCCAAAGTAATGGGCTCTTGCTTCCGATACGGTTTCGGGATCAAACGGCATCGCCACATCCAGGGAAATCCCCGTCGCCGAAGGATAGAGTTCAGCAGTGACAACGTCGGCCTTTCCGAGAGTCTCAATGACGCCGCCCAGCAAGATCTCCCCCGGAGGATCGTCGACCTTCCCTTGGAAGATGTCATGGTCGGGGTTCTTTCGACGAACCGCCGCCAGATTCAGGTATCCCCACGCCGTCGCCAGGGGACTTTCCTCTCGCCCTGAACACGCCATCTGAAACGTCTCTGTCTCAGCCAGGGAGTCTCCGTCGTCATCCAGAATGCGATCCAGAACCTTCTTCCCGAGTTCGCCGTGGTTCCCGATCAACAACCATTCCCCGAGTTGGACGAACCCGAAATCCTTGGCCTGGTAAACCGTCACTCCGCGATAGTCGACGGTCTTGATCGGGTCTGGTTTCCCCTTTCCTTTCGCATCGGCCCGGGCCATTTCCAGGAAGGTCTCACGAATCTTCGTTAGTAACTCCTCATCTTGCGCGTGGGCGAAAATCATCGCTCCCTTGGACTCCGCGTCGATTGCGAAAGTCAGCCCCTGCGCTGTCATTTTTGTCAGGGCTTTTTGCCAAGTCATTCCCAGTTTGAATTCGACCATCGCGAGGCCGACCATCCCCTTGGCAAAGTCAGGTGAGGTGCTCAACTTCTTCCAGGCAGGAAGCGCCTTGGCCTGTGTGACAATCGGATGCTTCGCAAGCGTTTCCCCCAGTGCCACCGGTTCCCCAACTTCCGCGTAAAGCACCACGGACCCGGGCAAAACCTCGGCAGGGCTCGCGATCTCTCGGGGAGCGGCTTGGCAAACCGTTGGGGTTCCCAGCAGCAGAATCAGAATAAGAAAAGACGAACGGGAAGGCGGATGCGACATGGAAGCGGAGTCCTGCGGAAGGAAAATCGATCGGGATTTCCCGAATTCGTGTCGAAGTCGGAAGTTTGTACCCCGACCAGGGAATGTGGGTTTCACCCTTTTCATGGGACTCGCTCGCCATTCGATGTTGATCCCCATACAGTTCGCAACTTCCGATTTCCTGCCTGAAAGCAATGGCCCGTGACTGCTCCGAAACTCCCCGCCGAGTTGCACAGCGAATATCCTTTCGAACCGAAATCGATCTTGATCGACGAGTTCCGATACTCCTACGTCGACCAGGGAACTGGGCCGGTCTTGCTGTTTGTTCACGGCAACCCCACCTGGAGTTTTGCCTGGCGGAACCTGATTCAGGAACTCTCACCCGACTATCGCTGCGTGGCGGTCGACCATTTGGGAATGGGGCTGTCGGAGAAACCCCGGGACTACGGCTACACGATCTCCCAACATATCGCCAATCTGAGGACCTTCGTCGAGACGCTGGACCTCCAAGAGATCACGCTCATTGGTCATGACTGGGGAGGTTGCATTGGAATGGGAGCCGCCGGGAAGATGCCGGATCGATTTCGGCGGTTTGTGATGATGAATACGGCCGCGTTCCGCTCTTCGCGGATTCCTCTGAGAATTGCGGCCTGCCGAATTCCCGTTTTGGGAGCGTTGGGGGTAAGAGGACTGAATCTGTTTTCCAGAGCGGCGTTATCGATGGCGGTCGAAGACCCTTCCCACATGCCCCCAGTCGTCCAGAAAGGGTACCTGTTTCCGTACGACAGCTGGGAACACCGTCAGGCGGTTCATCGGTTTGTGCAGGAAATTCCGATGAGACCTTCTCACCCAACGTGGGAGACGCTGGTCGCTGTGGAAGCGGGACTCGAACAATTTCGCGATTCCCCCCTGCTCCTGTTTTGGGGAGAACGGGACTGGTGCTTCACGACCGCGTTTTTGAAGGAATGGCAGAATCGGTTCCCTCACGCCGAGACGGAAACCTACGCCGATGCCGGGCACTACGTGTTTGAAGAGGCCCACGAACAAATCGTGCCCCGACTCCGCAAATTCCTTGAATCGATGAATTGAGTGGAGCGAAACACATCATCCCGATCGTTTGCCAAATCGGCTCATGATCCAGATGGTTCGTCGTTAGGAGTGTCCGCTTTTTTTACCAATGTCACGCAGTTTCCGCGGTCGTTATAAACGACTTCGTCCATGAACGCCCGCATCAACAGCAGGCCCCGTCCGCAGGGGCGATCCAGATAATCGGGGTCAGTCGGATCAGGAATGTCGGAAACGTCGAATCCTTTTCCCTGGTCCTGAATCTGGAAGGTGGCCTTCTCCGAACAAAACTCGCAGTCAATTGTGACTTTCCGGTCACGAAAGGCGGGCGACTGTTGACGTTCCGAGATCGCTTGCTCGTAACTGTCGTCCCCTTGTTCTCGGAGAGTGGAACTGACCTCCAGATTGCCGTGGATAATGGCGTTTAACAAGGCTTCTTCCAAGGCGACGCGCACCTTGAAGTCATCTCCGTCGATCAGAATTTTCTGTTTGACACACTCTTCCAGTAAGCCGTCGACGACTTCTGACACTTTCGATTTGTCATTATCAAGCACCAATTTGAACCGGCGAACGGCACCATTGGTTTCAGACATTCCACCATCTCCCGACGAACACTCTCCCACACTGACCGCGAAGGCATGCAGGATGGCCGGCAATTCACAACCGATATCACAATTCTCGACTTCTGACGAATGAACACGGACCTCACTCGGGCAAGTGAGATCTGCGAATGTTCGAGATCCTTCGCGAATTGTCGTGACGCCATCGACCATGTGAAGTTTCCCCCCAAGGCGATTGAAACAGATTGTATGATGGAAGAACGGGATTGTGCGAGTCTGACGGGCTGGCAAAAGTGAGGTCACGGAAAACCTGGACGCTCACTTTGTTTTTCGCCCGAATTCTCAACAAGTCAAATCGATAGGAAAACGGATTGCCGGGATTTTCCCTCAGCAAGGATTTTCGCTAACGAACTTTGTGTGTGAGTACACTATCGTGAAATGGATTCCCGAAATGGGACTTTCTTGAGTCTAACGTGGATTGGACCGAAGTCCAGATGCGGACTCGAGGGAATCGACTATCCCGTCGAGATTTTTCGCCGTGTTTCCCTTAGATTCACGTGAATT
>JAGQQQ010000253.1 GCA_020426125.1 Planctomycetaceae bacterium | reverse complement strand
CCATCATGGTGAATTCGGGATTGTGGCGGGTGCTCATGCCTTCGTTGCGGAAGCTGCGGTTGATTTCAAACACGCGCTCCAAGCCGCCGACCACCAGCCGCTTTAAATACAACTCGGGCGCAATGCGCAAGTAGAGCGGCATATCGAGCGCGTTGTGGTGGGTCACAAACGGCTTGGCCGTGGCACCGCCGGGAATCGGGTGCATCATCGGCGTTTCCACTTCCATGAAGCCGTAGGGCGGCGACTCGAGGAAGTGGCGGATGTAGCGCACCAGCGCGGCGCGGGTCTGGAAGATGCGGCGCGCATCATCGTTGACAATCAGATCCACATAGCGCTGCCGGAAGCGCGTTTCGATATCGGCCAGACCGTGCCACTTGTCCGGCAGCGGGCGCAGCGACTTGGTCAACAGGCGCAGCGATTCCACCTTGACCGACAGCTCGCCGGTCCTGGTGCGCATCAGCGAACCTTCGACGGCGACGATGTCGCCGATGTCCCAGCCCTTGAACGCGTCGTAGATCTCGCCGAGCGTGTTCTTCTGCAGGAACACCTGGATCTGGCCCGAACTGTCCTGCAGGCGCGCAAAGCTCGCCTTGCCCATCACGCTGCGCAGCATCATCCGCCCGGCCACACGCACCCGCACGGCGGCTGCATCCAGCGCGGCCGCATCGAGCTCGCCATAGCCGGCCTGGATCTCGGCCGCGAGCGCGTCGCGGCGGAAATCGTTCGGAAACGGCACGACATCGCGCGCGCGCAGCGCCGCCAGCTTGGCGCGGCGCTCGGCGATCAGTTTGTTCTCGTCCAGCGCGACGGCGCGTTCACCGGCCGCGCCCGTGCCACCGGCCACCGTCGCGTCCGCTGCCCCGCCCTCGCTCGTGCCGCTCCTATGCCCGCCTTCAGCGATGCTTCCAGGAACGGATCGAGATCGCCGTCGAGCACTTCAAACGGATTCGACTGTTTGAGTTCGGTCCGGTCGTCCTTGACGAACTGCTGCGGTTGCAGAACGTAGTGACGGATCGTTTGGCCTCCGAATCCGATCTTCGATTTCTCCCCCCGGCGGGCCGCGTTGGCCGCTTCCCGCTTCTCGACTTCGAGCTGGTAGAGCTTCGCGAGCAACATCTTTTGGGCAAGAGCCCGGTTCTGGTGCTGGCTCCGCTCGTTCTGACAAGCTGCGACGACTCCGGTTGGCAAGTGCGTCAAACGGACAGCCGAACTCGTTTTGTTGACGTGCTGACCGCCGGCGCCGCCGGCGCGATAGACATCCTCGCGAATGTCTTTATCCCAGTCGATCTCAATGTCGGTGATCTCACCCATATCGGGAATCACATCGACGGCTGCGAATGAAGTATGCCGGCGACCATTGGAATCGAAGGGGCTGATTCGAATCAGGCGATGGTTTCCCGTCTCTCCCTTCAAATAGCCGAATGCGTAGTCCCCCTTGATCAGCAGGGTGACATTTCGAATACCCGCCTCTTCTCCATCAGACCGGTCGATCTCTTCAGCGGTAAACCCCTTGGCTTCACACCAGCGGAGATACATTCGCATCAGCATGTCCGCAAAGTCCGCGGAGTCGGTGCCTCCTTCTCCCGCCTGCACGGACAAATAGCAGTTCCCAGCATCCTCCGGGTTTTTCATGCTGGCCTGGAGTTCAATTGCATCCAGTTTCGATTCAAGGGTATAGATGGCCTGATCGATCTCCGCCACGATCTCGTCGGTCTCGTCCTCCTCGGCAAATTCGAGCAGTACCTCGACATCATCTCGCCCCCGGACGATTTCATTCATCGGTTTGATGATCGCATTGATGCGGCGCAATTCGGCGATCAATTCCTGAGCCTTCTCCTGGTTGTCCCAGAAGTTCGGCTGTGCCATCAGATCGTCGATCTCCTTGACCCGTTGAACTTTATCATCGTAGTCAAAGAGAGTCCTTGAGTTGGACGATTCGCTCGAAGACCGATTCCAGATACTCGCGGCGTTCACTATCCATGGGAGCACTCCCTCTTCCTGAGATCAAAACGGCTGATTCAACAATTCGGTTGCCAAAGGTTGATTGTAAACGGCCAGAAAAAAACACGCCACGTTCCGGCTGATTTCTGAGACATGGATGACACATCGAACTTCGCGATGACATGAGAACTGAACAGACGTTAATGCACGTGCCTTCCGAACGGGCTTTTGTCAGGGCCGGACTGTCTGTTAAGCTGAGCGGTTGCTTCAAAATCGGTCATTTTCCTGTCATATTTTGCCGTGTTGGAAAATGCCTCGCCGGTGAGGTTGGCCGATTTCCTGAACCGCTCGCGATGGATGGCCCCGACTATGCCCCGGACAAACGAGCAGCTTGACGACCTTGTGCAGCAAGCGCGCGCCGCAATCAAGCAGCGGCAGTTCACGCAGGCGATCAAGTTTTACGAAGAGGTTCTGGCCCTCGATGAGCAGAACGTGCCGGCCCTCGAAGGTCTCGGGGCGATGCTGTTTCTCATGAAAGAATACGATCAGGCCATCGAACGATTTCGGAAAGTGATTCGCATCGATCCCCGGAAAGCGGATCCGCTGATCAATATCGGGGCAATTCAAAACAAAAAGGGAGAATTCGCCGAGGCCATCAAGACGCTCCGCCAAGCCCTCGCGAAGGATCGCCGCTCCGCGACCGCCTATTACAACTTGGGGATTGCCCATCGCGGGGCGAAGCAACTCAGTATGGCCATCTCCGCTTACAAGGAAGCCATTCGCCTGGATCCTGAGATGGCCGAAGCCTACTCAAATTTGGGGAATGCCCTGTTGGAAATGGGCAACCACACTCAGGCAGAGTTAAATTTCCGACGAGCGCTGGAGTTGAAACCAAAGTTCGAACGGGCCAAACAAGGACTGCTCAGAGCCCAAAACCGGTCGGATGAGGTCAAGAAATCGATCAGCCCCTTCGGCCGGTTGGTCGATACTGACGAACTCGACAAGAAGGAACGCCTCGACCAGTCGACCATGCGCGAGTTGTCCCCTCAAGAGCGGTTTGACGATCGTTCTACCGTCCATCGTCAGGCGAAAGAGTCGGAAAAAAGGGCGGCCGTGCTTCTCAATCACCTGCGGGACGAAGTGGCCCCTTCGCTACTCAAGCTGGCTCGCCTTCTGTCCGAGGACAAGCCGCCACAATCCTGGGCGAAGGATGCCGAACAACTCAAGGAGTCGACCGAGAAGTTTGAAGTGCTGATGAAACTCGTCTCCCAGACGATGGACGAACTGAAGGTTCACGAAGAAACCATGCGGAAGTTGGACTAGCGGAGTTGAGAATTCGCTGCCAATTCTCTCGATCTGTTGAAAGGTGTTTCGCAAAACGATGGCCCAAAAATCTTCCCGCAGGAAACGGCAATACTGGCTGTTCAAGTCCGAGGCGGACTGTTATTCCATCGCCCATCTGGCTCAGGAGACATCGCAAACCACGTTTTGGGACGGTGTCCGCAACTATCAGGCGAGGAATATGCTTCGCGATGATGTTCAGGTCGGTGACCGTGTCTTCTTCTACCACAGCAATTCCAAGCCGCTGGCGATTGTGGGAACCTGCGAAGTGGTCAAAGCGGGTTATCCCGACCACACGGCTTTCGACAAGTCCGAGAAACATTACGACGAAAAGAGCGATCCGGAGAATCCGACCTGGTTCATGGTCGATATCCAACTCGTGCAACAGTTTCCGGAACCTGTGACCAGGGACACACTCAAGGAACAGGCCGACTTGGCCAACATGATGGTCCTGCAAAAGGGGTCCCGGCTTTCCATCCAACCGGTGACGGAACAGGAATGGAAGGCCGTTCACAAACTCGCCGGAGTCAAAGACCCGAAGTAAGGCGAATGGCAATTCTTCCCACCCCTTCGTCGACAACAATGACATTTTGAGACACTGATCATGGATCGATCTTCTCCGGGTAAGACGCCCTTTTATCGCGCGCAATGGTTTTGGTTGACCATTTGCACGCTCAGCTCCGTGTTGTTTCTCTGGTTCGCGGTGGCGCCCCTTCTGAAGGATCCCGAGGCCGTTCCGAAGATCCGGTCCGCGTTCACTCAGGCCGACTACCGAACGCTGCCCCTCTTCCTCCTGGCCTTGTTTCTCTTTTATTGGCTCAAAGCGTGGCGCTGGCGCCTGCTGTTGAAACCGGTCGGAGACTATCGCCCCACCACGGAACTTTTCCCACCGATTATGATTGGATTCGCGGTGAACAATGTTCTGCCTGCCCATTTGGGGGAGTTCGTTCGCTGCTTCGTGTTTGCCCGGCAGCACAAGATCGCGGTGACGACATCCGTCTCCAGCGTCGTGTTGGAACGTGTGTTCGACGTCATCGCAATCCTGTTCTACTTGGGCTTAGGGCTGCTCGTGGTGGACATCCCTGACCCGACGATTGCCACCACCGCCAAACTATTCGCCTTGGGGGCCACGGGATGCGTCC
>JAGQQQ010000252.1 GCA_020426125.1 Planctomycetaceae bacterium | reverse complement strand
GTCGGCGGGCCGCCATTGACATTGCGAGCCGGCGGCACGGGTAGACCGAGCAGGCTGTACTCGAACGTCTCTGTCGGATCAGTTCACCGAGCGGTTCGGGACGTTCCACGCTGTTGACTCGGACACGAAAAGAAACAGCAGCAGACACGCCACGCGTTCAGAGACACGCAAGAGAATAAGGCCCTGATGGCGGTGAGCGTTTGCTGTCTCCCTTTTTCTCATGTGAACAACTCCGATATGGGGTGGCCCATGTCCGTGATGGGAACAGGGCGATCGCCATGGTACAAATTCTTCCGGTAATCAATCCCCACGGCCGCGCAAATCGTCGCGAAAAAGTCGGGAACGCTGACGGGGCTGGAGACGATCGTCTTCGCGATCTCATCGGTTTCGCCCCAGGCCCCGCGATGTGATAGGCCGCCGCCTGCGAGGACGCAGCTAAAGGCCGTGCCCTGATGGCCACGCCCCCCGCCACTGTCAAACTCGGGAGGACGGCCGAACTCGGTGGTGATGACGATCAGAGTTTTCTCAAGCATCCGTTTCGCTTCGAGATCCGTGATCAGCGTGGAGACGGCCGTGTCCAGTTCCTGAATTAATTTATGCTGATTCCGTATCCCTTCATTGTGAACGTCCCAGCCGATCCCGTTCAGGAAATTCAGGTTGTGTGAGACTTCGATGAATCGAACTCCCTGTTCAATCAATCGTCGGCTGAGCAGGCAGCGCTGGCCGAATTCGCCGCCGTAACTGTTCCGAAGATCAGCGGGTTCGCGGTTCAAATCAAAGACACCCATGAACTCCGGACCGCTCAACTTCAGGCTCTGTTCGATCGCTTCATCGTAATCGAGCAATCGTTGATCAACCGTGGGGTCCGCATTTCGTTTCAAAACGGCAAGAAGGTCCTCCCGGCGAGATTGCCGCCGCGAACTGATCCCGTCTGGGCGAGCCAGTCCAGCCGGCCCCTGACTCGTGTCAGTCAGGTAGAGATAGCTGTCCCGCGTGCCGAGAAATCCGGGGCCGCGCGTCACGTTGGGATATCCGATTAACACATAAGGCGGAGCCCCCTCGTGGGCCGCTCCTCGTTCATGTGCGATGATCGACCCCAGAGACGGATACGTGATCGTCCCGCTGACCGGCCGGCCGGTGTGCATACGGTTTGTCGCGGCGGCGTGTTCGTCGATGACCTCGTGATGCACACTGCGCACGGCGGTGACGCGGTCCATCAACTTCGCAAGCCTCGGCAGATGTTCGCAAACTCGAACCTCGGGAACGGCCGTCTCGATCGAGCCATAGTAGGAACCGGCTCGTTTTTCCTTCGGGTCTCCCTTTCTTTTGGGGTCGAACGTATCGATCTGCCCCATCCCGCCTCCCAGCCAAATCGAAATCACATGTTCCGCTCGCCCCTGAATCGGCTTGTCTTCACCGTAGCCCCGCTGCGGAAAGGCGAGGCCGCTCCCTACAACCGCACTCGCGGCAAGGAGTTCACGACGGCCCAACATAGCTGACGAATTCCTCGTGGGTCTCTCAATTCTCATTATGGCATCCAGACAAATTCGCGGTGATTGATCAGGCTCCAAAGGACGTCTTCAAAAACGCGACGCCAGGCTGGCATAAGGCGGGGATCGGGTGGGGGACCAGCGAGGACGCGGCGTTCGATTTCCAGTTGGATCTCGTTGGCCTTCGGTCGTGCGTGATTGAACCACGTGACCTGAGGGAGCGGGGGAAGCTCTTCCACGGTCGCGATTCTGTCGATTGGAACGAGACGCGCGTCAAAGCCCCCAGCCAACGCCATGGTGAATGCCTCTTGCTCTTCCGGTTTCGGCTTCCGGCTCAGGCATCGAAGAAACAGGGAATCGACGAGTGACTTCGCGGATGTCGCGGTGACGGCGAGTTCCGCCATCTCACTTTGATTGGAAGCCCGCGTCAGTGTCACGGAAAGCGTGCCATTGGCCAATATTCCGGGCTGCAGAACATTCGGATCGGTTTCACGATCGGTGATTGGCATTTGCCTTGCTCCGGTCCAACCAAACGCTTCCAGGACATCGACCACCGCCCGAGCCCTCGGCAATGACAGACTCGGTCGATCTCGCTCGTTTTTCAGGTCTCCGAACATCCAAGCTCGCATTGGTCGTCCCAGCGTCTGACGCTGACCCAGCTCTCGGCGACCATCGTGCACAAAAGTCAACTCTTCTGCATCGATCGGTCGTCCCAAAGAATGGTGCAGCGAATCGACGATCTGTTCCGCCGTTAAACGGCGACGGTCCGGTGCGTTGAAGAAACGCATTGATGCCGACGCGGCAAGATTTCGACCAACGGCCGCTCGCTGGTAAGTCTCGGACGTGAGAATCTGTCGCAGGAGATGACGAAGGTCGTAGTTGTTGGCAATCAATTCCTTCGCCAGCCAGTCCAGTAACTGCGGATGGCTGACGGTGGCGCCTTCCCAGTCATGAACCGGTTCGACGAATCCGGCGCCGATGAGTCGTTTCCATATCCGGTTTGTGACGACGCGGGCGAATCGCATGTTGCCGGGAGCTGTGACCAATGCGGCGAGCCTTTCCCGGGTGTCCTTGGGATTTTGCATGATCCGGTCGATTTCCGGACCGTTTGAGATCCCGGTGGCTGATGCAAACGGCCATTCGGGAGCGACTGGTTCGTTCGCCTCCAGTGTGACCTGAATCAGTGACTCGCGGATCTTTTGATTCTCGAAGAATGCCGCCGGAACACGGCTGGTTTTTGGGACGGTCACGGCTTCCCGGCTCAACATCGCCGCGATCGAGTACAGATCTTTCTGAGTGGTGCTGTGATACGGGGAATCGTGACAACGCGCGCATTGCAGTTCAATCCCCAGAAATGCGGAAGCGATGATGTGGCCTTTCGCCGCGAACGGAGCATCATTCTCGGCTGCGAGTCCGAATCCCGCGCTCCCGCCTTCCGCCGCTCCCCCACGCATCAGAATCAGTTCAGTCACCATGCGGTCAAGCGGCTTTTTGTCTCTGAGCGAGTCATACAGAAACCAGCGAAAGGGTCCCGTGCTGTTGAGCGAAGCATTGAGCAGAGTCGGATTCTCCGCGAGCAGATCAAGCCAGAAACTCATCCACCCGTCAGCGAATCGTTCGTCTTGCAGAAGACGATCAATCAGATCGGACCGTTTTCCGGGACGCTCGTCACTGAGAAACGCTCTCGCCTCGGCTTCCGTGGGGGGGACTCCAATTGTGTCGAGATAGACTCTGCGGAGAAAAGCTTGGTCATCAATTCTTGGCGCAAGTGCCACGTCGTCGGAATTCAACGGCGGCGCAGGCCACGGGGCGCCGTCAGCCACCCATTGCTCTAACAATTCCACCTGCTGTTGACTCAGTCCTTCATCCGTCGGGGGCATATCACCACTTCGAATCCGGACGATCAATTCACTTCCGGTGAGATCTCCAGGAACGACTGCGGGAATCTCCGAATCGCCTGCCCGAAGCAGGGCTTCTCGCGAATCCAGCTTCAGACCTCCCTTGTTCTTCTCTCCATGGCAACGAAAACAGTGCTCACGCAGGATCGGCAGAACTTGGTTATGAAATTGTTCGGCCTGACTCGCGTCGACGGCCTCTGACGCCGCGACAGCGCGTTCGATCTTCGCACGAACAAAGGCATCGATGGGGTGCCCAATTCCTGGAGGTTCAGACGCAGGATTCACTTTGGTCCACGCACGCGCGGCGTCATGTCGCGCTTGCCAAAAGTCGTCTTGTGACTCAGAGGCCATGCGCCGTCTGTGATCGTCGAACCGCGCCAACGTTTTTTCGATCGCGGAAAGGGCCGGTTCGACGTCCGCGTCTGTCAACAGAATCTTTCGCGAACCGGTTCCCAACAGTTCATACATCTGCCCATCCTCAGAAAGTACGGCCACGCAGATTTCGCCTGTTTCCGTGCGTTGCCCCTTTCCGCCAACAACAAGTTCGAGGACCACACGGGACTTACCCGTCATGCCGGGGGCGATCGTCGCCTCTCCGAATACTTCCTGCTGGTGATAACCAGGGAGACGCACACCGTTGAGAGGTGCCTCGGCAACAGGCGTGACTGGTTCCTCTCCATCGGGGGGACGCTTCGTGATGGGCTCCGTTCTCGCCACAACTTGGCCGTCGATCCATAAGCGACCCAGGGAGCGCGCCCGCAGCAGGAAGCGATGAGTTCCGGCCGGAAGTTCGACGTCGCCGGCCATTCGCAACAGGACGGGGGCGTTCCAACCGGATCGGATTCCCCACGTATCGTATTGCAGGGGAACACGCGGCAAAAGAAACAGATCCCCTGTCCAGCGGGTGGACTCCGAGGGCCAGGATTCCCCATCGTTGAGCCAGCGGGTGTGAGTCGGCAGACCTTCGCTCAATTGCACCAGCACCCGGCCATTGGGAATGTCGGGCAGTTCGGGCATCATTTCCGGCTGCGGTTTGACAATCCGTGGCGGACCCACACGGTGGAACCGCGATGCGATGACTTTGTCATCCAATCTGGTGCGGTGAATGGCGATCCCGTCGAGAAGCCCTTCGAATCCGTTGCCGATCCGAATCTCATCATCGTCGACGACGGGAGGCTCCCTCGTCTCACCTCCGTAGCTCCAGGAACCCGATGTGGGTTCCCCGTTGACCCAGCCACGAATCGATTTTGGATCCCCAAAACGATAGGCGATGGCAACGTGATGCCACCCGGTCCCCACGGGAAATCCCAACAGGGAATCCCAGCGATGCCAGTGTTGATCGCTGCCGGACAATTTTGTCGCAAACAGGAAACTCAGTTTCGCGTCGCCGTCTGCTCCCACCACGCGCAGCGACCAGTTTTGATTGTCACGGGCGAATTTCGGCGAACCGGTCCGACCCTTGCCGATCACGTAACTGACCTGCCCCTCTCGAAGGCTGGTCGGGTTGACCCATGCCTCGATCGTCATTTCGTCATCGTTTGTAAAATCAAACTCACTGCCGACGCCGGTATCGGGAACAGACAAGTAAGCATTCGCATCGAGTCGCACAGCCATGTTGTCTGCGGGCATATCCGGAAACTCCGGCGGCCTCGGCCCAGCTTGATCGTGCCGCACATTCCCCGTTCCCGATAGCGCCGGGACGGTGTCCGTGTCAAACTCCCATTGGGCGGCCAACGTCGTCTGGTGACTCAGAACAACGGTGACGGCCAGTGCTCCAATCAGTAGGACCGTTCTCAACATGGGGGAATTCTCTCCGTGACGAACGTGGAGGGACGCCAAGGTCTGCGTGCATCTGATTCTGGCAGGAACAAGAACACAATGGCAGGCAAATTCCGAAAACGGAATTCGATCATTTGGGGACGGACCCTTCCCATCTCACCTGAATGGAGATGGACAACAGAAAGGGACACATTGAAATGATAGCAAACGGAGGCACTCTGGTACGGTTCGTGTGTCAGAAGACGTCCGGATAACCAATTTCAGGCCCTGCCAGGCTCGTTCTCTCAAGTTCGCAAACACAGGTTGCCAGGGTTTCCAGCACATCGGAGCACGATGACGACCCCCATTCTCCCCGCGAAAAGCGAACTTCAAAACATCCACGACAATTGCGAACGGCCGACCAGGAAACGCTGACGCCTTAGGCGAGCGGTGGATGAAAGCATACCAAGCAAGCCAAGTAGAACAGGTTTCTAACCTGTTGTTGACTGGATTGCATCCCAACGAGGTTCGGCACGCTTTTTGCGCAGTGGAGACCATGCTGTCGATTCCTCGGTTTTGGCGACGGATTGCGATGGGAAAGAAGCGGTCATGGACGGCGCTGGACGCTCCGATCGAAGGGGCGGCCATGTTACGGAGGGTGTTTCCGATGCTCGGTCGTCGTGTCCGTGGCCAGCAGGCCCCGGACACGACCTTGGTTTTTTAGCGAAAACCAGGTTCAAATGCAGTCGTTTGCAAAATGCAAGGCTGGGTTAGCATCGCGTAACCGAGCTTGCACAGGATGCGGATTCATCCGTCGACCCTGACTAACCGCTCCCGCCGCTGAGATCCCCCATTAATCACGTGTTTCCGTTCGAGCGTCAGAGTCATTCGCCATGCGGCGTCATCCTGCATCGACAAGTTTCTGGACTTGCCGACGTCGGATTCCTGGTGCGGCAAACGCCGTGCTCGCTCTCACTGTTCAAATTGGATCTGATCGAGGTTGTATGTGAGAATCGCTTTTCGGAAAGACCATTCCCGTCGGTTGGCTCTGGATGCCGTTGTCAGAAGTGAATTTGTTCAGGAATCTGCGGACAATTACGTTCTCAGAATCACGATGGGGGGCTATTCGGTGGGGATACCGTAGATGCGTATAAGCCCGCATTCCTGACACATGAATCCTTTGACTATTCCTTCCACAGGGTAGTAGCCCGTCCATCTCTGTTTGGCGTCGGCTGCCGCGTATTTCATCGGATGGTGGACATCCCCATGCCCGGTGTCAATCATCCGAACTTCACGCAACTCTCCATCGCAGTCCGAACATTTGCGGTCATCGCTCATGACTTCTCCAAGAAAGGGACAACCTATTTCTGAATTCCAAGAATGATTCGAGAGCGGCTTCACTCGTTCAGTCAAAGCGGAGCGCCGTTAACCAAATGGAATCGGATCGGCGTTGATCGCCTGGAGGACCTCGCTGGGAACTCCGGAGCGGAGCCGAAGCTGAGGGGTGTCCATCAGAGTTCTCAAAATGGTCGACACAAGATTGGGAATTCGAATCGGTTCGGTCAAAGGTTGGGCGGCATCTCGCGTGGACTGCCCAATCACATGGCCCCCGGGAATTCCCGCTCCGGCGAGCATCAAGGGGGCCAGACCACCCCAGTGGTCGCGTCCTCCACGGGCATTCATTTGCGGAGTGCGTCCCATCTCCCCGCAGCAGACCAGCAAAATCTGATCGGAAAGTCCCCGGTCCCTAAGGTCTTCCAGGAAGACCGAGATCGCGTGGTCAAAAGGGACACCGACATATCGCATCCCTTCTTCCGGGCCGGCGTTGTTCTGATCAGAGTGCATGTCCCAGACGAAGTTTGTGGTGACCATCACAAACCCGGCCCCGTGTTCACACAACCGACGGGACAGCAACATCAACTTTCCAAGGCTCTTCGCGTTGTCGACGTAGCGTTCATAGTTATTCCAGCGTTTATTGATCTGGTTAGGGCGAACTAAGGGTGCCGTGTCATATCGGGCGATCGTCGCGGGATCTTCTTCCGAAAGGTCAAACGCCTTTGCCGCTCCCCCCAGGATTGTGCTGAACGCCTGTTGGCGGAGGGAGTCCAGCCCATCCCAGGTTGAAGACGAATCGACATGCCGCCGAATTTGGTCCAAACCACGAAGCAGTGCTTGCCGGTCGCCGAGCCGATCTGGAGCGATCTGGAGTTTCATATTCTCTTGCAGGGGACCTCCTCCGCTCGGGGCGAAGGGAGCAAACCCCCCGCCCAGAGGGCCGGTCGCCTCGAAATCCCCGAACTGCTTGATGGCCGGCATCGCGGAGTCGTCTACGGCTCTGGGATACAACGCGACATTGGTCGGCATTCCAGAGCCAGATCGGTTGGCCCCGGCGATGCGTGCATACAATGACCCCAGGCTGGCCCCGGAGGTCGCTTTGCCGACGACGGGTTTGATGTCATGGTTGCCATCGCCCGTTTGGAAAGACCGCACGATACTGAACTGATCCGCCAGACTTGAGAGCCTGGTGAAGGTTCCACCAAATGTCACGCCGGGAATCTTGGTACTGACTTCTCCCGTGACGCTGGCGTTTCCACGCGGCGCGGTCATCTTCGGGTCAAAAGTCTCGATCTGACTGGGACCGCCATGCATGAACACGAAAACGACGGACTTGTCGGTTGTCAGGTTCGCGAGATCGCCCGCGAGCGTTTGACCGGGAAAGAACGGCGGCACCGCCAGCCCAGCCAAGGCCAGACTGCCAAACCGTAAAAGCTCCCGCCGCCCGAGAAATGGGTCATGACTCATCAAACGCAGCATCGTTTTTCCCCTCGACAACTCGAATGGGACTCAAACTATCAACCATAACTGATGAACGCCAAGTGCAAATGGATATTTCGGAGTCCGAGACTGACAATCGCGATCTTCAGCTGCATCACGGTGGCTCCCCAAAAACGATCACCAGATTGAGTCCGCTCGCTCAGACAACGGCGGAACATACGCCGGGGATTGGCTCATCCTCGCATCGTCTCCGCAGCGACAGACCGCGAGGGAAGTGACGTCCCAATTCGTGCTTTCTCTGACCACGGTCTGAGGATCCCGACTGATTCGAGGTCTCAGTCGGTTCTCCTATTCAGTTGCCGCCATACGGCCGCGCTCGATTGTTGCCCTCTGTCATCAGTCACCATGAAGCGTGGTCAAGAGGCAACAGTAGCCAGATGTTCTGTTGCACCAGATCACCCAAGGATGTCACCGAATGACACCATCTTCAAAAAAGATCCGAGCGCCACACGGATTTCTCAGCCGAGTTGATCTGGAAATGACAGAGTCTGGAGACGGTTGATCCCCATCTCCAGAGTTTCGGTGGTCGTGACGAATGAATCTGTTGGCTTTTCTGAGACGTGTCGTTCGCTCGCTACGAATTTCCCCGCCCTCACGTCGCCGCCGGTCGGGGCAAATGGTGGCCATCCCACGTACAGAGCGGTTGGAAGTCCGCGCGATGCTGTCAGCGATGGCCGGGCCGGAAGCGGTTCCGACGATCACCTGGCCGCAGCCGGAACCGATTGAAGTGGGAACGCCCTTGGGGTTTGAACAACTCAATGCTTCAACGGCAGTCGTCGGGTTCATCTTCTACGAACCGGGGCCGGGGACCGTACTCCCAGCGGGGACACACACCCTGACTGCGCGGTTCTTCCCGTTTGAACCGGGATACGAGCCGACCACGGCCACACGCGAGCTTGTTGTTCTCGCCCCGAATGCTCCTCCGACTCTGGATCCGATCAGTCCCGTGACTTTGCTGGAAGATGCCCCTCGGCAGTCCATTTTGCTCTCAGGCATCAGTGAAGGTGCCGTCGGGGAGGGGCATCAGACCTTGAGCATCGCCGCGACGGCGTCGGACCCGTCGCTGGTCGGCGATCTTTCCGTCTCCTACCAAGAAGGGGAGGCAATGGGGCTGCTCCGATTCACGCCGGTCCCGGACGCCTTCGGGACGACAGAGATTACGGTGACCATTCGTGATGACGGCGGCGGGACCGACACGACGCAGCGGACGTTCCTGGTGACGGTGGACCCCGTCAATGATGTGCCGACGTTGGATGCTCCGCACACTGTTGTCGGCAACGAAGACGAGGCGTTTGCCATCCCCGGGTTGAGCGTCGGCGATGTGGATGGGGACATTCTGGACCTGACGCTCGATGTCCGCTCTGGCCAACTCACCGTCGGCAGTCAAACGGGTTCCGAACTCGCTTTGCGGGGAACGGCTGACGAACTCGGCGGTCTGCTGGCGTCGCTCACCTATCAGGGGGACACAGACTACTGGGGTGACGATCGACTCGAACTGTCGCTGACGGATGGACAGGAACGGGTTCGTGCGAGCGTGGATCTCTCCATCGCGGCCGTCAACGATGCTCCAGTCAATCAGGTTCCTGGCGACCTCACAACGCTGATGAACATTCCCTTGCCGATTGCTGGCCTGGGTGTTGACGATGTCGACCTGAACGAGGGAACCGGCGAACTTCAGGTGACACTGAGCGTGGGGCACGGAACGCTGTCCCTCGACGATGGAGAACACGTCCAGTTCCTCACTGGGAGTTCCTCCGGCGCCGCGACGTTGACTTTCTCCGGGTCGCTCAACAACGTCAACAAGGCTCTGGAGTCGGTCCATTACACGCCGGACCGCAATTATGCCGGACCGGACACGTTGGTGATGATGAGCGACGATCTGGGGAACTTTCCAGATCGCCTGCTGACCGACTTGGATGAAGTGTCGATCTCTGTCTTCACTCCGCGAGAGTTTGTGACGGTTCTCGAAGCAACGATCTGGAGTTTTGCTGACGACGGCCTCATCAACCGAGGTCAGGCAAAGTCACTGACGCGAAAGCTAAGCCTGAAAGGAAACGTCCGCGCCCAGGTGCGCCGACTGGAAGCCCTGGAGAATCAAATCAGCTCACTGATACGAATCGATCGACNGGACGCCGAAGACGAGCGTGTCCAGTTCCTACAAACGGGCCTTGACCTGCTGGAATGGAGCCTGGAATTCGGTGGGAAGAAGTAGGTCGCGAGACGAACGACTTTGACGGTTCTATCGATCAGAGAGCTTCCGAAGAGGTGTCTTTCGGCGGAACCGCCTCTGATGCTTCTGCTGGCCGGAGGGAGTCTCTTTCGCTTGGCTCAAACTGCCGTTGAGTCTGTGGTAAACGGTCCGCGCGCTCACTAGGATATCCGCTTCCCATTGAAATCGACTCACGTGATCGACGCGCTGCCGCCTCTTGAGAATGGGCTGGGTTCGCGCCGGAGTTCATTTCTATTTCTGGATATTCCTGGTTGTCTGAGACTGGAGACACACGATGACGGACGCGCTCGACGCACCATCCGCCGTGGGCGGCGATTCCAAGCCGAACATGGCGATGTTCTGGGGCTGTTTTATTGCTTTGATCGCGACCTCGTTCGCGTTCATCAGCCGTATGTACCTTTGTGACGTTCGTTTTGTGACCGATTTTGGCATCGACAAGGTGACCATCGGGGAACTCAAAGGGGCGGGGGTCTGGCCGTTCGCGATTTCGATCATTCTGTTCAGTCTGGTGATTGACCGCATCGGCTACCGAACCGCGATGATCTTCTCGTTCTGTTGCTATACCGTTTACATGGTCATGGCCTGCATGGCGTACGCCGCCATTCAGAACGTCGACCCTGCCAACCTGAAAGCGGCTCAGGCGACCGGTTACAGCTACCTGTATTGGGGGAGCATCATCTTGGGACTGGGGAATGGAACGGTGGAAGCGTTCATCAATCCCGTGGTCGCGACGATGTTTAACCGCGAGAAAACGAAGTGGCTGAATATTCTACACGCCGGGTGGCCGGGCGGATTGGTTGTTGGGGGGATTATTACCATCGCCCTCGCTGACACCGCGAAGAACGGGGACTGGCGGATCGTGCTGGGAACGATCGCGATTCCGGCCGTTCTCTACTTCATCATGCTGATCGGAGCGAAGTTTCCTGTCAGCGAACGAGAGCAGGGGGGCGTCACCTACCGCGAAATGCTCGCCGAGTTCGGGGCGTTTGGAGCCTTCGTGGGATTCGGCTTGATCTTCATGCAGTTGGGCGAAGTGTTTAAGGGATCCGGCTGGCAACTTTGGCACACGATTGTGCTGACTGTGCTCGTCGCGGGAGCATTCGGAGCCTATACAAAAAGTTTTGGCCGGGGAATCATGGCATTCTTGATCATTATCATGATGCCGCTGGCGACCACCGAGATCGGAACAGACGGCTGGATCATGGGCCTGATGGAAAAGCCGATGGAGGCCGCCGGATACAATCCCGGCTGGGTCTTGGTCTACACGTCTGCGATTATGATGGTCCTCCGGTTTATGGCGGGGCCGATTGTCCATAGCCTGTCGCCAATCGGATTGCTGATTGTCAGTTCCGTGCTTGCCATTGCCGGTCTGTATTCCTTATCGCTAACCGGAAATTCCGGGTTGGGGGCGATCTTTGTGGCTGCAACCTTGTACGGCTTTGGGAAGACTTTCTTCTGGCCAACGATGTTGGGGGTCACCGCTGAGCAATGTCCGAAGGGGGGAGCTTTGACGCTGAATGCGATCTCCGGAATTGGAATGATCGCGGTCGGCGTGCTGGGATTCCCATTCATCGGCGCATTGCAAGAGCGAACCGCCAGTGCCGAACTCAAGGCGACTTCACAAGTCGCCGCTGAACAGGTTCTCGTCGAGAAGTCCTACATGGGCATGGAATACAACGCCATCGATCCGGAGAAGTCTCAGCAGATCACCGATCCTGAGGCCGAGGAAGCATTGGCCGCCGCCAACGTCGCGGGACAGTTCGACGCCCTCGCGAAGATGGCGTTCTTTCCTAGCTTCATGTTGGTCTGCTACATTGCGTTGTTCCTGTACTTCAAGTCGAAGGGTGGCTACAAAGC
>JAGQQQ010000251.1 GCA_020426125.1 Planctomycetaceae bacterium | reverse complement strand
ACGGGACCAGGCCATGTCAAACTTTGGCGAGTATGCCGGTCCGCTTACGGAAACCATTCTGCTGGGCAATCTGGCCGTCTACGCCGCCGCGAGTGGTGAGAGCAAAAAGATCGAATGGGACGCCGAAAACCTGGAAGCGACCAACGCTCCCGAAGTGGCCAAGGTCGTCAACAAAGACTACCGCGGCAACTGGGGTGATCCTCTGAAGACAAGTTAGCCCCAATTGAAACTCGATTTCCTTGAAGGCGGGACATCTCCGATGTTCCGCCTTCTTCGCATTTAATCCAACGACAATTCGACAACGCCATCTTCGATCATGGCATTTGCAGCAGCGCGGATGCGGAGGACAAGTTTTTGTTCTTCGTCGGGAAGCCGAGACTCGTCAATCGGCTCAAGCGTCCGGAGCGCGGCTTTAGGACGTGTCAGCTCCTTGACGCAGATTCCAGCCAGCATGAGTCGTGGTCGGACGTCATTGTTGAGAGGCCGCTGGAGGAGATCATTCTCGATGAGAACTGCGGCTTCCTTGTACATTCGAATCTTTCGGAGCCCCTCAATCAGTTTTTGGAGCCGCCTCACGTCGAGATCTGATCCCGTCGCGCGGGTTTCACTCCATACCCGATAGACGCGATAAGCGCCCTCGAACGCACGGCGGTCAATGAGGTCTTCCAGTTTCCGCAGCAGTTTTTTTGCGGGAGTCCTCTTGGGAATCGCGATTTCGTCGGCGCTGCTTGAGGTCTTCCAATCCTTCATTTTCAGTGTGGAGTCCAGTCCGCGGTGTTTTCCTTTCCAGACCGAGATCAAATCCCAGTTTTCACAGTCGACCCAGCCGAATGCGAGAAACGCAAAGGCGATCGGAAATCCCACCATAGCCCCGGTCAAATGAAGAAACTCCGAACTCATGACGGATTCAAAAAACGAAGCCCAGATCGTTGCCCAGAACAAGTTAAGCGCGAGGTAGAAGCAAGACAACGTGATCACGGAGGCTTCCGTCCGACCAGCGCGAGCGATAAACCCGAACCAGAAAAACCAGACCACGTCAAATGTATTCAGCGGTGCCCAAACGAGGGCGATCGCCAACATCGCGAAAATCACTCCCGAAGCGCCCCCGGCGCCGCCAACCGGATCCGCCCACAGCATGACGGACTGGACGATCGCCCCGTGGATCAGGCACATGGCGAAGTAGGTCAACAGAAACCAAAACGTGCCGATCTTTCCTTCGATAATCAGGCCGTACGACCAGAGAAACAGCATGTTTCCCAGGAGGTGCATGATCCCGAAGTGCAGAAACGCGGAACTGACCCACTCCAGGGGATGCATCCCCTGGCCAAAGGTCAGAATCCAGCCTTCGTGGGCGTGTCCGCCATTTGTAAGGGCATAAGTGATCCAATTGGCGACAATCAAACCGATCGTCCCGATCGGACGGTGGTACAACGGCGCGTCCGTGTTGATCGGAAAGAACACGCGAATCGGCTCCCACGAAGCTGAAACTCAAGCAAGGGCAGGTCACACCGCGACCGAACGGTCCATATTGATAAAAGATCAAAGTATTTTGAAGAAAGTTGGGGCGTTCGGCAATCTTGGGGTGGATTTGGCCTCAGTTCCCGATTTGATCAGTCGCCATCACGTTTCTGGCCGGAGGAGTGGAAAGTAGATAATGTCGCGGATCGACCGGCTGTTGGTTAGCAGCATGACGAGCCGGTCAATGCCGATTCCCAAGCCGCCCGCAGGGGGCATGCCGACTTTGAGGGCTTGAATGAAGTCCCTGTCCATTTTGGCCATGGAGTCCTCTTCGGAAAGACCAGCCAACTGGGTCAGGAACAGTTCTTCCTGAAGTTTCGGATCATTCAGTTCCGTGTAGGCGTTGGCCAGTTCCATGCCGTGAATGAACAGTTCAAACCGCTCCGCGATATCGGGGTGTCCCTGCTTTCGTTTGGTGAGCGGACAGAGCGACGCGGGGTAATCTGTGACGAAGACGGGGCCGGTCAGCTCGTCCTCCACACAGGCTTCGAACACTTCTCCGACGACGACATCATGGTGGACGCCGCCGCTGTTCAGCTGAGCGATGAACTCTGGCTTGATGTGTCCGTGGCCAGCCAGTTCGACAGCTTTCTGGCGCACCGCCGCTTCATCGGACATTTCGCAGCCGGCATATTCTCGGAACAATTCCGCGTACGTTCTTCGCGGCCAAGGGGGTGTGAGGTCGACCTGTTGCTCTCCCCAGGGGATGACCAATCGGTCAGACGAGTGGGATTCCCCGCTGAGTCCGAGAACGGCACGCGCCGCGTCGCAGACGATCGCCTCGGTGAGATCCATCATGGTCTCGTAATTCCCGTAAGCTTGATAGATCTCGATCATCGTGAACTCGGGATTGTGCGTGGCATCAATTCCTTCGTTGCGAAACACGCGGCCGATTTCGTAGACCCGTTCGATCCCGCCAACCATCAATCGCTTGAGATGGAGTTCGAGGGCGATTCGCAAATACAAGTCGATATCGAGGGCGTTGTGATGGGTCGTAAACGGTCGCGCCGCCGCCCCCCCGGCGATGGCATGCAACACAGGGGTTTCCACTTCCACATACTGCTGCTCCCGAAGCGTCCGACGGACCGAATCCAGAATCGTACTTCGCTGCAAGAGTTTGTCCCGGACGCCGGGCGTGTAGATCAGATCGAGTTCCCGATGCCGGAGAAGGGTTTCGACATCGGTGACGCCGTGGTGCTTTTCGGGGGGCTGAGCGAGTGACTTACAGAGGACCGTGAGCCCCTCGACCATAATCGAGATTTCCCCCGAATCTGTTCGTCGCAAGGGACCATCGATCCCAATCAGGTCCCCGAGGTCGAGTTGGCCCATCAGTTCCCATTGTTCCTCAGAGAGATCGCCCCGGGAAAACAGCAGCTGGATTTTTCCAGTGGCGTCGGCGATGTCGAAGAACCGCAGCTTCCCTGCTTTGCGACGGAGCATGATTCGGCCCGCGACGCGGACTTTCTCGCCAAGGACGCCGTTCTCTTCCGGGCACTTCTCCCGAGCGGCCTCGATGGTGAGGTGGCCATCAAAACGCTGGCCAAAGGGATCGTGCCCCAACTCGACAATCTTGTTGAGCTTTTCGAGACGTGCCAGTTCAAAACGGTCGGGCTTCGACATGGGACCAAATCCGGGGTTGTTCTTTGCGCGGGACTCTTTCGGCGGAACAAAGCGGAGGGAACGTTTGCCTCCGTTGTCATGGCCGTCCGCGAGAGGAGTGATCAACAGGAAGCGGCGAATCTTGGCCGATTCCCCAGCGGAGTTCAATCGGTGGGCAACTTCAGCGGTTTCTCACCGATCGTCAGAATGGTGAAATGCTCGGCGGGGTAGCGTTCGACATAGTCCAGAATCTGGTCGACGGTGACCGCCTCGACCGCTTTTCGGACATCTTCCAGCGTGTTGATCCGTTGAAGATGGAACCAGTCGCGAGCGATCGACGACGCTCGAGCCCCGGTCGATTCCTGCTGCATAATTAGAGCACTCTTCGCCCGGGCATGGCATCGCGCGAGTTCATCGGCGGCGATACCGTCCTTCAGTTTCTGAATTTCTTGGATCATGACGTCCAGAGTTTCTTGGGCTCGCTCGGTCGTGGTGCCGGCGTAGGCCATCACGCGGCCTTCGAGAAGGAGGCTGTTGAGAGTGGCGTAGACCGAATAACAAAGCCCTCGCTTTTCCCGAACCTCAGTGAACAGTCGTGAACTACTACCGCCGCTGAGAATATTCACAGCCGCCCACGCGGTGTAATAGTCGGGGTGACCATAAGGGACGGCATTAAACGCGAGCGCAATATGCGTCTGAGCCGACTCATGAGTGAGATGATGGGAACGCTGCGCGGTGGCCTGCCGATCGACGGTCGGTTCCGGTAACGAATCCCAGTCGGCGAACTGTTTTTCCACGCAATCTCGAATGGCCTCCGCGTCGACATTCCCGGCGACGCCGATCAGCGCGCCGTTCGGTCGGAGGTGACGCTTGGCGTGCTCGATGACATCCTCAAACGTGATGCTCTCCAATTCGCCGAGTGTCCCTTCGGTGGACCGTCCCCAGGGAGAGTCGTAGCAGCACTTGCGGAGTTCCGTCAGAGCCTTTCGCTGCGGCTCGTCCTCCTCCGCGAGCAGGCTCTGAGCGACTCCGGACATGACATAGGGAAACTG
>JAGQQQ010000250.1 GCA_020426125.1 Planctomycetaceae bacterium | reverse complement strand
AAATTCAACGTTGACAAACCACTAGACGCCCAGGGGAAGAGGATTGCAGATGATCAACTCCAGATTCGCTCCGATGCTTCAAGGCATGACTTTCATTCTCATCGTGATTTTTGCCGATGGAAACAGTGTTCCTGGGAAGTTGCTCGCTGCCGACGAGTCGGCGCCGAATGAATCGAAAAAGATCGACCTGGGTGGCGAGGTCACGCTGGAAGTTGTTCATATTCCTCCCGGGGAATTTATCATGGGGAGTACGGCTGAGGAGAAAGAATGGGCAGTGGGCCAAGATGGAGGAGCGGCATTCTCGTCGGGGGGCGGCGTTCGTGAGGGATACGAGGGAGCCCCCAGATCGATGCAAGTAAAGGACCCCTTCTGGATCGGCCGCACGGAAGTTACGGTCGGGCAATTCCGCCGGTTCGTCGAGGAGACCGGATATCTCACGGACGCGGAACGGCCGGGGGGAACGACGATGTGTTTCGATCACGACTGGGCTCCGAACATGACTCATTCTGGGCAGCCTCCTCATCCCTGGGTCAGTATGACCGACAAAAGTTGGCGAGACCCCAATCACGGCGTTCCTCCACGGGAAGACTTTCCGGTCGTCTGTGTTAGCTACAACGACATGACGGCCTTCTGTGCCTGGCTCACGGAACGCGAAAAGAAGAAAGGAACGCTGCCGGAGGAATGGGTGTATCGGCTGCCCACTGAGGCCGAATGGGCCTACGCCTGCCGTGGGGGACGGACCGACAGCAGTTACTTTTGGTGGGGAAGCAACCTCGAAGATGCCAAAGGACGGTTGAACATTTCCGGAATCGATTTTTTGCCAGAAAAAGATTATGTCTGGCCTGGCGCCAAGCTCCCTTGGAGCGACGGCTTCGCGATGGTCTCTCCGGTCGACCATTACGGCGACCGCGGCCGAAATGGATTTGGATTAGCGGACATGTGCGGCGGCGTCTGGGAGTTGGTTCTGGACCATTTTGATCCGAGCGGAGGACATGAAGAGGTCTATTACGAAGATCAAGAAGGTCAAACCGTCTCCAGGCCGGTATGTCGGGGAGGAAACTATTACGACGTGCCGGGAAACGCCCGTTGTGCAGTTCGTCTCGGGATTCATTCCGTTTCGTATTCCGATTCGCGGGACGGCTTCCGAATCTGCCTCGGTCTCTCCAGGTGAGCGGGTGAACCGGATTAGATTTCGATCAGACTTTACCGGGAAAGGTCTATGAGAAATCGTCTCTCAGAACAATCGAGAGTGCCATCTCGCCGAACGACCGAACGACTGCCGGGCCGTGAGACCTCATTCACTCCAGTTGCATTCCTTCCCAAGAGGGGAACAGGCTGCGCTCAGACTTCTCTGAGCAAATTGCGTCAATCCGTCGCAAGACCTGCAACCGCATTCAAGTCGTTCACACCCGAATGCGCATTTGGTTGAACATGGCGGAACCCGAACTGAGCATCCTGACCCGCCAAAGCCTGGGTGAGCGTATACAGAGCGAAGCAAAGATCATCTCTCGGACGAAGGTCTGGGAATCACGCCGCATCAGCACCCAGACCGGCATCGACTGGCAGTTCACCACCGAAGATGCCCGCATCGAATTGAAAAGACTCTCCGACATTGTCAAATCTGATCAATGGGGAAGGCATTCTGCTTGCCATGTTTTCTGCTGCGCATTTCGTAAGCTGGAAGCTGACGTCACGATAATCGCATCCCAAAATCCGGCTGTGATATGTTACTACCCACAAACTATGTCATGACGCTTTAACCGTGCGGCCGCTAACCTGGGATGACGGGCTGATGAATCGACAGCGAGCATGCAAACGAGCTTGCTGGGCGATCTCGGGAACCTGTCAAATCAGAGTGTCTGTACCACAACCCTTTACGAGACGAACGAATGCGTCGAATTGTGACACTCTTGTGAAGCTGGAGAAATTTGAGGGATTCATCGCGAGCCGTTCACCCGACAAACTCACATCGCGTGCCTCAACTTCGTGATTAATCGTCTCCGGAACCGAGATACGAGCGGTCAATCCCGAGAAGGACTTTGAGACTGGTGGACGCGATGCCGAGTGCGATGCCGATCATAATCGCGCGGTTCCCGGCGGTGTTGAAGATGGACATGATGTAAATCGTCAACTGGTCGACGCGGAGAATCGACAAAGCATCCGGAACCATGTTTGAGAGGACGGCTCCGAGAAACGTCCGTCCGAGCAGAATGATGAAGGCCGTCCCCAGCAAGAGCGTTGCTTCCAGATTCTTTGCGCGGAAGGCCCGGAACGCAGCGGACGCGACATAGAACGCGAGCATGGCAAATGTCGTGGTGAGCAGGGGCTGAAAGATGTACTCGTAAATCCACCAGAATGGGCTTCCCTGAGCGGAGTAGGAACCCGACCAGGGGTACTTCGTCTGATGAGCCGCCATGAACAATCGGCCGACTGTTTGCCGCCATTCGAATTGGTCCCGGGCTCCTTCCATGAGAAAGTCAATTTGCCCGGACGAGAGCGAGCCGTTTTCCAGCAAGACAAACGCCAATTCCCTGCGGCGGTCAGCAACCGTCGGCAGGGTGTCAAAAAAGTTGCCGATGGCCGCGCGTTGACGGTCCGTCAGCGGTCCAGCAGCGGCAAGCTGGTCGATCAACTGATTGACCGTCAGATTCGCCTGCTCGACAAACTGTTCCATGAATTGAACCTGGTCCGCGTTGAGCGAGACAGGGTCCGCTGGCGGGTGTTTCAAAGCGGGGCGTTCCACACCGTTTTCAATTTCCGCCTGAATCTCTCTCCAGGTTTTGTCCCCTCCCTGCGGAGCCCCAGCGTTGTTAACCTCTTGAATCAGCTGGTCGGCGTCCCATTCCAATTCGAAGAATCCCGCCTGGACGTCGTTTCCGTTTTCGTCATCGATTCCGAGGACGGCATCCCGCTGCTCTTGTGATAATGGCGGGCCGTGAGTCTCGATTTCTTTGAGCAAGTCCTGCTGTTGAGCCGAACTCAGCGGACGCGCAAACGGGAAGTTCGGCCAAAGCTTCGCGATTTCGTCCCGTTGCAGAGTCGACATGGGGCCACGAAACGACAAAGAATCCTCGGACCGTGACGCACGGTCAGAAGCGAAATCGGGGATGGAGAAATTGGGCGGAAACTCTCCAACGGACACAGAGGACTCCCGTCTCGATTTTTCGGCCAACCGATCAATGGCGGCGCTCGTCTCTTCGTCATTCGGGAGCAACTCACGGATGGCCGCTTCCTCCTCAGGAGTCATGGTTCCCCGAAATGCCAGCACGTCGTGGTCGGCGTCGTAACGCAGCTTTCCTTGCAGCAATTCGGGGAGCGTTGCGATCTCGGCAAGTTCCTCGATGGCCACATTCCAGGCAATCGGCTTCGCTGGGTCCGTGAGATCATCAACAACGGCCGGGGTCATCCAGCCGCGATACTCGAAATCGGTTTCGCCCGGCGCTTCAAAGACGGGAATCGCCTCTTCGCTGATCGCGACGAAACTCTGCCCATAAAACTCGACACTCGCTTCAGGCGGACAGGACAGTTTCAGCAGGCCGACAATGAGCGTGATGAGAAACGCCGCCAAGGTGACTCCGGAATACCCCCATCCTGGTTTCTGGTCGCTGATGTTCTGCAAATGCAGTTTGAGGAGGTTCCCCCCGCCCAGGACGAAGGCAATCGACGCGAGGATGTCAAACCAGACCGCAGCGTCTTCCCCCCAGGGCTGCCACGCCGGGATGAAGAAGGCCACGATCAGGATAAACCCGGCGGCGGCCGTGATGATCAGGGGAACTGTCCGCTTCATGTCGGAATCCGTTGTCGACGACAGTCTTTGTCAGGGAAACTGCTGGGCTGAACCTCGCTCACTTTGCCGCTTGTCATCTACACGATGGCCACCGGGATCCCGGACCGGATGCTCTCCGCTTCCGCGTAACAAAGTTTGAGGGCGTCACAGGCGAGTTGGCCGGAGAGAACTCGGGGAGCTTCCCCCTTTTGGATTCCGTCAACGGCCGCCTGGATCTCCTCGGTAAAGGCAGCACACCATTCGCCAGTCCCACCCGGGTCAGGAAACTGAATGACTCCCTGATCGGGAATCAACGACAGCGGGCGATTGACAACCCAGTCATCGCCGTAGGTCCCAGCGTCGAACTGAATGGTCGCCTTCTCCAACTGCAGTTCGTAGCTGTGATTGAATTTCAACTGGCCCGCGGCAATCCCTCCGCTGATGCAACTCACGGTCAATTCCGAATCGTGGTAGACATACTGGCTGGAGACGTGATTCACGAAGCCTTCGGTCAGTATTCCTCGTGCGAAGACTTGCTGGGGAACTCCGCACATCAGGCCGATGTAGTGGTTGTCATGAATATGAAGATCGATCCCCCACCCCCCCAGTTTTTTGAAATCCTTGATCGAAGTCGACCAATCCGGCGGAGCAATAATGCGTTTGAACGAAGCCGCTCTCAGCTTGCCGTATTGACCGCTTTCCACACAGTCCTTCGCCCATCGAAATTCGGGAAAGAAGGGAAGAACATGGGCCACCATCAGCAGTTTCCCGGCCTTCTCCGAGGCGGCAAGCATTCGCTGCGCGGCGTCCAATTCGATCGCGATCGGCTTTTCCACAAGAACATGCTTGCCCGCTTCCAGAGCTGCAATAGCAACCGGTTCGTGCTGATCAGTGGGAAGGCAGACATGGACGAGATCAATGTCGGGGCTCGCGAGGAGTTCCCGGTAGTCGGAGTAGCCTTTCACTCCGGTCAGGTCGGTCTTGTCACTGCCGCGCGGGCCGAAGTTTCCCTGAATGTCGGACCAATCGCCGGAGAGTTTCTTCTCACTCCGTGTGGCGAAGGCGACAACATCCCCCCCCTGAACCTGTTTTGTAGCTTCAAAGTGGGTCATTCCCATGAAGCCGAGACCAATGATTCCAATGCGAACGGACATCCAGTTGCTCCTGTCGTTGAAACGTCAGGCGACAACGTAACAGAGCCGGTTGCCATTGCCAACATTCCGGCAACGAACTTTGGGGGCAGCGACCATCATAGTGCCATGCGGGCGAATCGGAAGAAAATTGCCCCGCTGGCACGAGGAGAACGGCGGACGATCACTTTCCCCCCTTCCGCCCTCCCTTCCTCGCTGGGCGTTTTCGGGCGATGGGGCGGTTGTCCTCTTTCTGATCCCCTTCCTTCCCCCGGAAATAGACCTTGAGAGGGACCTCTTTGAACGGGAGTTCCTCTCGGAGCCTCCCGAGCAGGTAACGTTTCCAATGGTTGTCAAACAATTTGGGATCGTTGCATTTCATCACGATCGTCGGAGGCTCCGTCGCGACCTGCGTGGCGTAGAAAATCTTGCCGCGACGGTTCGCTTTGTACCGGGGTGGATTGACCTGTTGGGCCTTGTCGACAATGCGGTTGAGTTCGCCGGTCCCGACTCGTTCGCGGGACTGCTTGTAGATTGACTGGCACAGATTAATCAGTTGCTTGATGTTCTTGCTGTCTTTGGCCGTGATGAAGGCAACCGGGACGTGCCGGAGCGACGCGAAGGTCATAAACAGGTAATCCGCCCATTTCTCGGTGGTCATGCCCATTTCCAGGCCGAGATCCCATTTGTTGACGACGAAGATGCAGGCCTTCGAGCGTTCAAGAATCTCATCCACCAGTTTCTTGTCGACCCGGGAGATCTCATCCGTCGCGTCGAAAAACATCAGGACCACGTTCGCCCGACGGATGCTCTTTTGGGCGCGGACAAGCCCATAGAACTCAATGCTGTTGGCGAGGCTCTTCTTCTTCCGAACCCCGGGGGTATCAATTGCGACAAAGGACTTATCGTCGAGATGGAAGCGAATGTCGACGCTGTCCCGGGTGGTTCCCGCGACTTCGCTGACAATCATTCGTTCCGTCTCCGCGAGGGCATTGATAAAGGTGCTCTTGCCGACGTTGCGTCTGCCGACGA
>JAGQQQ010000249.1 GCA_020426125.1 Planctomycetaceae bacterium | reverse complement strand
GGCGGCCACAATGTGGTTATTGTCAACGAAGATCGCGGGCACCTGGGAATTCAGTGACGGATCCTGACCACGGATAATCCGGCCAGACCAGTTCCCGCCCGGAATCTGGGGAGCGTTCCAAACCCAGATTTCTCCGTTCATTGCGACCGAGACCAGGGAGTTGCCATCTGGAGAAAAGTCGAGATGCCGAACATACTCATCGGGACCATTTCGATTCTGTGGGGAAAACTGAAGCGGCAGTGTGGTTTCCACTTCGTTCGTCTGCAGATTAAACAGTGTAATCCCGTAATCCCGGGCCGAATTTCCTCCGATCGCGAGTCGGTCATGGGCCGGGGACAGGGCCATGGCATTGATCCGTCCCCGTTCCGCGCGAGAGAGTTCCCAGCGAAGGGTTCGAATGGGGGTGGCAACGGGGGGGTGATCAGGATTCTCGGGAAGATTCCAACCCACATCCCAGACGTGGACGACTTTGCTCGCTCCCGCTGCGTACAGCCGACGGGAGTCCCGGGAGAATCCCACCCCGAAAGTTCGGCCGTTCGGCCCGTTGATGTCCAAAACCAACTTGGGAGGATCAGCTGGTTGAGCGACTCCGATCGCCGGAGTGATCATGCTGGTCGCAGCCGTCAGGCAGAAGAGAAACGATTTCAGAGCACCAATTTTCATGACTCACTCCTCTGAGAATTTTCGTGCTCGGGGCCGCCCCGCCCAAACCGAGATGTCACGTCTTCCGGGGAAAAAGGGATTCGAAACCGATGGAATCGAATCCAGAAGATATCAAAAAAAAGCGGGGCGGCTTGTCAGAAAACCGCTCCCGCCGATTGGCTTTGATTCACCACAACACTTAGTTGGCCGGTGGCAGGTCCACTGGAGCATCCGGGTTGTTGTAACGAACCGTGATGACCGACAGAGGTTCCGTTCCGAAGGTCGTCGTCTTGGTCGCTCCGGAGAAGTTTTCCGTGGGACCTTTCCCGGTTGCTCCGCGAAGCCCCCCACCAACGAGCGTTTGAAATTGTGGTGTCAGACTCTGTTTGAGTTCGCGACTCGCGTCTGTTGGAATATCCCAAGTCGGATAAATGATCGCGGTGATCTGTCCGATCTTCTGGATTCGACCGAGTTCTGCGGCGACACCAGCGGGCTCCTCAGTGATCAGGAATTTGTCCAGTGTTGAAGCGTTCCGCAACCATCCTCGAATGACGCCCGAACTGTTCGCGGGGATGACCCATTTCCCGTTGTCCCGAAATTCCTGGACGTCGCACAATTCCAAGGAATTGATCCCGTCAATCATCAGTTCGACGCCAACATCGAAGCTCGCAGAGTTCGAAATGCGAACTTGGTAGAGTTGACCTTCCTGAAGTTGGGCGAATGCGAGCCCCCGAATTTCTCGGATCGAAACAGGACTGTAGCTCAATGATTGAACCGAACTTGTCGCTTCCACCGTCAGTCGAAACGGACTGCTCTGACTCGCGGAAATCGTGGAAGCGTTGAAGCTTGTGAACGTTGGATTTTCCACGGCCTGTTGAATTGCTTGCCGAACAGCGGCGAACGCCTTCTGCTGCGTTTCAGGATTGATGACCGCAGTCCGCGTGGAGGACCCACTATCTCCGGTCTGCGTGTTCGCATTTCCATCAATGCCGGTGGCGTCGGCGACGGGTTTTGCCAGGTCCACCGTCGTCCCGGTTAGTGTCGCAACATCGATCGGGTTGTCGATGACCGCGCCGGCATCCTGCACGCGATCCTTTGCCTGCTGCACGTCTTCTGTGGTGACCGCGGGCGCAGTCCCGGGATTCTCGTTTCCAGCGGGGGAATCGTTCGAGCCTGTCGGAGATGGCGGGTTGGGTGTGGCTCCTTGACCAATGTTGTCAATTTTCGCGATGACGTCGTCGCGAGTGATCTCGGTATCTTCCTCGAACCGCTCTCGAAACCCTTTCACTTCGGCCCCTTGAGGGTCGTGCATCGACACTTGCAGACTGACGAACGAGAAGCCAATTCCCTTGTCGATCTTCATTTGCCCGCGGATTTCCCAGTCAAAATCAACTCCCGTTTCGTCAATCCCGACACCAAGCTCTTTCAATTTCTTAACGAGGTCCGTTTCAATTTTTCTTCCCGCGCTTGATTTCGGACCGGCGAACTGCGAGATCGCGATCTTGTTTCCCTGCCGTTCTTGAACATATTTTTTGACGGTCTCCGCCAACCGCTCCACAACGTTGTCAAGGCTGTCGGCTCGCGAGCTGTTCGACATCAAGAGCGTCAGCATCAGACCGACCGCCATGCCAAAGCACATTTTTTTGATAAACACGGTTGCACTCCCCTTACGTAGAGATGTTTTTCGCTGTTTTATTTCACGATCCGGGGCAAGCCCCGTGGATGTTTCGTGGTAGGGAACGTCTCCCCACCGAGGATAACCGCGATGCCCGAAGATCCTTCCGAGATTTTCCCACATTTTGGGCAGAATTTTCAAGACTCTCCTTGAAAAAACGCCGCGAGATTCTCTCAGAAGGTTTTCTCGGCATCTACCGTGAACCACGCAGGTTCGCTTATTTCAATCTTTTCCAAGCGGGCGACATGCCGATGTTGTTACCCCAAAAAGGCCAGCCGGTCGGAAATTCCACCGGCTGGCTGGCGTGAGAGCAAGGCTGTGAGAGCAGCAACAGAGAGAGCGTGAGAGCAAGGCTGTGAGAGGGAGAGGACGGGAGACTCCCGAATTCGTCGCGTCTAGTGAATGCTATCCGGTTCTTCGCAGAACTCCGCGTAGTCGGTGAAGGAACTGCCGGAGGCGGAACCGCGGTGGCCGTGGGTGCATTGGTAGTTGTACGTCTGCTGGATGCAGGAGAACGCGGAGCCGACGTCTTCCAGTTCGTTGTTGATATTGTGGGACAGTTCCGCAAGGCCGACGACGAGTCCAAGGACGCAGATCGTGGCAATCAGTACGAGTTCGGCGGAAACGATGAAACCAGCTTCGTCGTTGAGCAGCGTTTGGAAGAGAGCGTTCATTGTGGTGGGCCTTTTCAACTTGTCGTGTGGTCTGTTGTGGGTTGTGTGAGTGATGGTTCTCTCTTAAGCAGACCAAGTGCCAAAGCGGCTTCGCATCTGTTCAAGAATCTTCACACGACTCCCTTGAAGTGTTTGTAACACCTTTCAAGGGAATGGCTTGCGTTGTTTGTTTGGGCTGTCAAGTTTTTTTGACAAGTCGCTTCGTCGCGTGCCGGCCCACGTTGCGGGAACGCCACAAAGATTGAGTCGTCGCTGACCGTCCTCCGTAACTCTCGTCGGAGAAACAAGTCCCGTCGATGTTGCAACTTTGCGACGGGTTGCCGAAAGTGAACGCCCTTCGTCGCTCCATTCGTTTCCCGAAGTTGGGTTTGCTACGATCTGACTTCGTCCCATTCTCGAACATGCAGGATTTCCATGACTCCTCGCTTCCTTGCTGTCGTTGTCTGCCTTGTTGCGGTGAATGGGAGCTTTGCGGAGGACTGGCTTCGCTTCCGAGGAACCGATGGTACCGGCGTCACCGATACTGCGGCTCCGATCGAATGGAGTGACGAATCGAACATCGCCTGGAAGTCGGCACTCCCCGGCCCCGGTGCTTCCAGCCCGATCGTCGTTGGCTCCCAAATCTTTCTGACGTGCTATTCCGGATACGGCTCCAACGTCGAGGAACCGGGCGAGCGCTCCCAACTCGAGTGCGAGACGATGTGCCTCGATCGGACCTCAGGAGAGATTCTCTGGCGGCAGGCGATTCCCGCCGCTGACGCGGAACGCAATTACGAAGGCTTCATCCAACAACACGGCTACTCCTCCGCGACGCCGTGTAGCGATGGCGAGCATGTTTACGCCTTTTTCGGTTCGTCCGGCGTCGTGGCGTACGACCTGTTAGGCCAGCAGTTGTGGCACGTCAGCGTGGGGACCAAAACCCACGGCTTCGGCAGCGGAGCATCTCCCATCCTCCATGGCGACCTCCTCATCGTCAATGCGTCGATCGAGTCTGGTCGGTTGATCGCCTTGAACAAGCAGACGGGCGTCGAGGTCTGGTCCGTCGAAGAGGCGAAGCGGTGTTGGGGGACACCATTGATCGTCCAAACCGAATCCGGTGACGAAGAACTTGTGTTGAACGTCGACTCCCAGATGAAGGGCTTTGACCCAGAGACGGGAGAGGTCCTGTGGACCTGCGAAGCGATTCCGGACTACGTCTGCCCGAGCGTGGTCGCTCGCAATGGCATCGTCTACGGCATCGGCGGTCGTAAGTCGCACTGTGTCGCGGTCAAAACCGGGGGCCGTGGCGATGTGACGGAAACTCACCGGCTCTTCGATCTGGAAGTCGGATCCAATGTTCCATCGCCTGTGCTGGTTGGCAACAACCTGTTCTGGGTCAACCAGGGAGGTCAGTTCTTCTGTGTCGATGTCGAGAAAGCTGAGTTGGTAACACGCGAGCGAACCAAGGTTGGCAAGACGTACGCGTCCATGATGTCTGCGGGGGGGAAACTCTACGTCGTCAGCCGCCAGGACGGGGCCTTCGTCTTTGAAGCATCGCCAGAACTGACGCAAGTCGCTCACAACGTGATCGAGTCGGATGATTCGATCTTCAACGGCACCCCCGTCTTCCATGGCGGCCAACTCTTCCTCCGCTCAGATCAGTTCCTTTACTGCATCGGTGAGAAGTGACTTCCACGGGGGTCGCACTCTCCCCGCATCCCTAGCCCTCGCCCCCTTTGACCCCAACTTTTCGCCATGCCCGAACAGAAATACCTGACGACGCCTCCCGAACAGGACACGATGCCCGCCGGAGTTCCGTATATCGTCGGCAACGAAGCGGCGGAACGGTTCAGCTTCTATGGGATGAAAGCCATCCTCGCCGTGTTCATGACGGGGCATTTGCTCAATGCCGCTGGCGAACCGGACTTGATGTCCACAGAATTGGCGACGAAATGGATTCATAATTTTGTCGCGGCCGTTTATTTTATCCCCATTCTGGGAGCGATCCTGGCCGACTGGCTGTTTGGGAAGTATGGCACGATCCTTGCACTTTCCATTGTCTATTGCCTTGGTCACGGCGTTTTAGCGCTAATGGACGTCCACACCGGCCTTGATCAGAGGACACTGCTGATGTGGGGGTTGGTCCTGATTGCGATCGGGTCCGGGGGGATTAAACCCTGTGTGACCGCGCATGTCGGGGATCAGTTTGGGAAAAAGAACAGCCATTTGTTCCCGGTGGTCATGGCGTGGTTTTATTTTTCAATCAATTTTGGCTCCATGTTCTCAACACTGCTCACACCCTGGTTGAGAAAGGAATATGGTCCTTCGGTCGCGTTTGGCGTCCCCGGCGTCCTCATGGTTCTCGCGACAATCGTCTTCTGGATGGGGCGGAATGTCTTCGTCCACGTTCCGCCAGCACGTCAGAATTTCTTTCGCGAGACTTTTAGCTCGGATGGTTTGCGGGCCATGCGGAATCTGATTCCACTATTCTTGTTCGCCGCAATGTTTTGGGCACTCTTTGACCAGACCGCATCACGTTGGGTTCTCCAAGCGAAGGCAATGAACCGTAGCCTTTTCGGTTTTTATCTCTCCGCAGATCAGTTGCAGGCCGTCAACCCGCTTATGGTGCTGGCGTTTATCCCGTTGTTCTCTTACTTCCTGTATCCGTTTCTTGGAAGGTTCTTTCGGGTCACACCGCTACGCAAGATCGGAATCGGAATGTTTGTCGTGTTGCCATCGTTCCTGATCCCAGGTTGGTTGGAGTCACAATTGGTTTATGACCAGGCGTTTCTCCCAGAGAACGCTCAGAACGAGTCTTACACCGAAGAGTCCCAACTCAGTGACCAGTCGATTCGAATGGCTATTCAAGAATGGGATCGATCCTCAACGATCACGCGAATTGACGTCGATCGTCGCAGAGAATCTCCGTTATACACAGTGTTTTCTGTCGACTCCGAACGGTTCCGGTCCGTGAATGGAACCCTCAACGATCTCGCACGCCACTTCCAGGAAAAGAAGATTTCAGGTGCCGTCAGAGTCAACGTGGAGGAAGTCGAGGCACCAAGTATAGGTTGGCAGATTCTCGCCTATGCATTTCTCACAGCGGCGGAACTTTTGATCTCGATTACCTGCTACGAATTCTCGTACACACAAGCTCCGAACAATATGAAATCCTACGTCATGGGCCTTTATCTGTTGTTTGGGGTTGCACTTGGGAATAAGTTCACGGCTCTTGTCAATGATTTCCTAGACTCCCGTCGCGAAGCAGGGCATCCTGTTCTTGAAGGTCCAGACTACTACTGGTTCTTCACCGCATGTATGGCCGTCACCGCAATCCTTTATGTGTTTTGGTCACGAACTTACCGTGGCAAGACCTATGTCCAGTCAGAAAAGTATGACGAGACTTACGAAGCGGAAGCGGCGGATGCGGAGATCAACGCATGACTCAGGCTGCAATCGCATTTGCTGTTTTGATCTGTCTCGCCATCCCTGTCCTTGGCCAGATTTCCAATGACAACGTGTCAAATGGTGAAAGCAAAGTCGGAACAATCGCTGAAGCCGAGAAAGGTCCAGATGAACCCCTTTTTGAAGCCGTCGTCGACAACACTTGGCTGACCCACGAGGAGACCCCGGCCTATTACGCCCTGCTGGAGAAGGCCCGTCAGACTCCTGTCTCGGAAATCCGTCAGCAGGGACGGGAACTGGTTTCGAAGCGGAAAGAGCAAACGAGGCTGCCGACCTTTGTCGATATCTGGAAGAACCCGAAGGAATGGCGAGGAAAGCCTGTCTTCCTAAAGGGGCACGTCCTCCAGACCGTCGAGTACGATCCCGCCCCCAATGACTACGGCATCGACACGCTCTACGAAAGCTCGCTATTCATCGACGATTCGCAGGGGCACCCGATCACCGTGGTGTTCACCGAGAAACCGGACAATCTCCCCTTGGGTGGAGAACTCGTCGACGGCGTCGAAGTCGCCGGGTATTTCTTCAAAGTCTTCTGGTACCCCAGCAGCGACAAGCAGACCCGAGAGGCCCCGTTGATCCTCGCGAAGACGGTATCCGTCCGATCACCTAAGTCGTTCGGGCCCGTGATTCCGCCGGGAGTGTCCTGGACGGCGATCGGATTGTTGGCGGTCGCCATCGTCTTTGGCCTCTGGCGGATGAAGTCGCTCGATCAGGAACGGCGTCGTAAGCAGCGCGAGCGAGTGGCCAAGGAATCCCCGCCCGAGTTTGTTGAACCATAATTTGTTTCCTCCCCCGTACGGAGCCTGTGATGCGCCGAACCCTGTTTTGCCTCGTGTCAGGAATTGCCTCCCTGATCCTTTCCCCCGGTCCCGGTTTCGCGGTCGACACAGTTCAGATCGTCTCGCTGGGGGACTCGATCACGAAGGGTGTCCGCTCCGGAGTCACCGCCGAGGAGACGTTCAGTTCCCTGATCGAACGGGAACTCCTGGATGACTCGCTCGACGTCAAAGTGACCAATGTTGGCATCGGCGGCGAGCGGACTGATCAGGCACTCAAACGGTTCGATCAGGTTCTCGCATTGGAGCCCCAGGTTGTCCTGATCATGTACGGCACCAATGACAGCTACGTCGATCAGGGGAAGACGGCCAGCCGGATCACCGTCGCGGCGTATCGGGAGAACCTGGAGCAGATCGCGAAGAAACTTCAGCAGGCTGAGGCGCGGCCGATCCTAATGACGCCGCCACGCTGGTCGGCAGACGCCCGCACCAACGGTGTTGGAGACAACCCCAACGTGGCTTTAGAACCGTATGTGGTCGCCTGCCGTGAGGTGGCGAATGCGATGAAATTGCCTCTCGTGGATCACTTCGCTCATTGGTCGAAAACGGAAGCCGGGGGAGTCAACCTTCGCGACTGGACGACCGACGGCTGCCATCCCAATCCCCCCGGACATAAGGAACTCGCCCGACAGATTCTGCCAGTACTGGGGAAAGCCGTCCACTCGCAGTTGGCTCTTGCACAATCTGATCAGCAAGAGGAGAAGCCGGCTCCCGGTGCTCCGACGCACGCTGACCATTCCTACGGTCCCGACCCCCGAAACGTCCTCGACTTCTGGCAGGCCGAAGGGGACGGTCCGCGTCCGTTGCATGTCCACATCCACGGCGGCGGCTGGACCAGCGGCGATAAGAAAGTCGACTTCAAGACGGTCAAACCATTTCTCGACAAAGGGATTTCCTACGCCTCGATCAACTACCGTCTGACGGGCCAGCATCCGCTTCCGGCTCCCGTTCACGATGCGGCACGCGCCATTCAGTATCTGCGTTCCAAGGCTGAGGACTGGAACATTCGCAAGGATCGCATCACGCTGAGCGGCGGCAGTGCCGGAGCCTGTACGTCGATGTGGCTGCTGTGCCACGATGACCTCGCGGATCCGGATGCGAAGGATCCCGTTCTCCGGGAATCGACACGAGTCACTGCGGCTGCGGTCTCTGCCGGCCAAGTGTCGATCGATCCCAAAGTTATCGAAGACTGGCTCGGCCCGAATGTGCTGAAGCACCGGATGATCAATATGTCCGTCGGCGAATCGACGATCGAAGGGGCGCTTAAGAACTACGACAAGTACCGGGACCTGTACGTTGAGTTTTCGCCGTACACTCACATGAGCGAAGGGGATCCTCCGCTCTTGATGACCTATGGCGGCAACATGACGCTGCCCAGCGAAAACGCGGGTCACGGCATCCATCACCCCGTCTATGGCGTCAAGATGAAAGAAAAGGCCGATGCCTGCGGTGTCGAATGCCACCTGCTCATCCCCGGCCATTCTGAATCAGACAAGTACCCGAACGCCAACGCATTCCTGATGGATAAGCTGCTGGCCCCGTAGCCAATCGAATCCCGAGGGGCAGGCCAGCGGCCACGTGAGGGGTGCGCTGGTCCGCCGTTGTTTAAGATTGGAAGTGTGAAGAGACGGATTATCAAGACTGTTCTCTGTACTGGACTCAGCACAAATGTCAGAACAAAAGCGGCGACCCATTGCCGCATTCCGAGGTTCGTAAAAGGGGACTCGCCGGTCGAATCAACTCAAACCGGGGACTTCCCAGCCGGAGCGGTAATCGCGACGCAGGAACTCATCGGCCGCTGGGCAGTTCGTCGCTTTGAGCGACTGACTATCCCAGTGGATCGTTTCGCCTGTTCGGTAAGCGACATTCCCCAGGAGAACGGTCTCCGTCAACGGGCCGGAATAGCTGAACGGGCAGGAGGTCTTCGTCCCCTCGGCAATGGCACTCGTCCACTGCGTGTAATGGTTGTGGTCCGTGAACTCGGGCCATTGGTACTTTGTAAACTTCTCTTTTGGGAAAAGCTCGGGCATCTCGGGGAAACCGACAAACAGGTTTCCTTTTTCCCCGACGAACAGGACGCCATTAAGTGACCCCTTCCAATCGTCTGGGGCCTGGAAGATTTCTCGCGGAGGTTGTTTGCCCGCTTCGTACCAGACGACTTTGGCGCCGGGTTCAGCGGTGTACTCCGTCTTCGGGAATTCATAATGGACGATGCACCAGAGCGGGCCGCTTTCCGGATGCGGCTCAGGCCCTTCCGCGCGAATGGTCTTCGGAGCCGGCAACTTCAAGGCGTTGACCACGGGATCCAGCAAATGGCAGCCCATGTCGCCGAGCGCACCGGTGCCGAAGTCCCACCACCCCCGCCAATGGAAGGGATGATACAATCCGGCGACGTAGGGGCGTTCGGGGGCCACGCCGAGCCAGTTGTTCCAGTGGACCCCTTCCGGGGGGTGGCTCCCTGAATCGGGCCGGTCCAGGCCCTGCTTCCAGTAAGTGCCGGGACGGTCGGTCCAGACATGGACCTCGGAGACCTTGCCGATGGCTCCGTCTTGAATGGCATGCACCGCCAGTTTGAGCCGGGCGGTGGCGTGATGCTGGATGCCCATCTGGGTGATGA
>JAGQQQ010000248.1 GCA_020426125.1 Planctomycetaceae bacterium | reverse complement strand
TCAACTTCCAGGGTTCCATCGTCAGTTCCCCGAGAACCACAGCATCCGACCAGCCGGCCGCATCAAACTTGGGAGCCCGCCAACCGCGCTTCGGTTCCTCAGAGACCTTCCAGGATCCGTCGGTAACGACCGACCACGAATCCCGCCATCCCGATTCCAGGTCCAACTGCAAAAGCACCCCACCAGGACCTCCGGAGTTCTTTGCTTCGATGGCGAACGTATGCACCCCACCCGGCGTTTCCTTTTCAAACTGCTTCGTCAAATTGACGAACAGCGGCTCCCACCCCGAGTGCTCGGCAACTTTCTTTCCGTCCAGAAAGACGGTCATCTCGTTATCGCACGCCAGCAGTAACCGAGCGGCAGCAATGGCCCCCTTCGCTTCAAACTCCTTGCGGAGGTAGATCGTCTGGTTCTCTTTCTGCTCCTTGTCCAGCCAAACCCATTTCGGTTCAGCTTTCACAGCGTTCTTTTTGGCCGGTTGTGGTTTGGCAGGCTTCGCGGCTTTGGCCTGCCCCTCATTGAGAGTCTTGAGACGGACATTGCGAAATTGAGCTTTCATCGCCGGGCCGCGATGGACCTGAAACGCGATCAACCCCGACATCTCCCGTTCCGACTCCTGGTTGTCGATAATCTCAACGGTCGTGACTCCGTCGATCAAGTGGTGGAGATGGTTCCCCTTGCAGATGACCGTCATCTCATGCCACTGGGTCATATCGATGGCATCAGTCGAAACGTCCAACTTTTCGACGGTCTTTTTTCCATCCGCCCCGATGGTTACTTTCTGCCCCCGTTGAGCCAGAATTCCCCGGCCTCCTTCATCGTAGAGCATCCCCGAGTAATTCGGAGCCGGATGAATGTCGGCTTGATAACCTTTGATCGCCCACTTCCCGACATCTTCGCGATGCTGCGCCCGATATTGAACACCCGAATTGTTGTTCCCTTCCAGACGGAACTCCAGACGCAGTTCGAAGTCTTTCACTTCGCCGCCGGTCCAGGTCAGAAACTGATTATATGGCAAATGATCCGGGCCCTTCGTCTTGCCCGTGATCACACCCTCTTCGACGGTCCAGAGTTCCGGATTTCCGTCCCACCCGGTGAGATCTTTGCCGTTGAAGAGTTCCACGAATCCGTCATCAGCGGCCAAGGCCGAACTCGCGGCCAAACAGCACAGCAGTGCCATCACACAACAATGTCGCAACACGCAAACGCTCCTTACGATAGAAATGACTTCACACTCAAATCGAAACAGGGAGGACGTTGCCCCCCTTAGATGATTCAACTTCGATGGGTCGATCCTAACAGATTCCCCACCCATCGACACTCGGGCTCCCCGAGTTCCTAATTCCTCACTCCCTCATGGAGCCTGATTGATCCGCACTCCCAGCTTCTTCAACTCCTCCACCTGCTGCTTGGCAGCGTCCGGCAAGGAATCGACATCCAGGAATAGAAACCAGAAGGGAGCGAAACTTTTGGGGCCTTCCACGTCTTTCTTGGCCATCTCCACCAACACCGACAAATCCTCAAGCGGGTTCCCCTCCAAGAAGGTCATGTGCAGGTCCGTGTAACCCGAAATCGGAGCCAGATCGGACACTTTGTTGTTCTTGAGACCCAGTGTCGAAATCCAGGGCAAATCCTTGATCGGCGACAGGTCTGAGACCTGATTATTGTTCAGGTCCAGCGAAGTCAGCTTCTTGGCATTCGCCAGCGGGCTGAGATCGGCGATTTGATTCCCAGCGATGTACAACGCCCGCAAATTCGTCAGCGGCGCCAGCCCTTCGAGCGAAGTGATTTGGTTCTCCTCCGCCTCCAGATATTGAATCTTCACGAGACTCTCGACCGGCTTCACACTCGTCAGTTTGTTCTTCGACAAGTACAGCGACTGAATATTTTTGCACTCAGCCAGCGGCGCAACGTCGCTGATCTCATTGTCGCTCAATTTGACCTCAGCCAGATTGACGCAATGCTGAAGCCCGGACAAATCTTTGATTCCTCGCCCTCGTGCATCGAGGAAGAAGATGGTCTTCACATCCCCCGGCTCAAGGTTTTCTTTCTCGATTTGCTTCTTTTTCAAAATCTCTTTGACGACCGTCCGCAGGTTCTCATCCGGAAACAGTTCGTCTGCCGTCGCGACCTGTCCTAGTGCCGTCACCAAAAATCCCAGCAGGCAAGCTTGCAGCCAGAGTGAACGCATGTTGTCAACCTTCCGTCAGTTCTCAGATTCTCAAGAAGTCCCATCTACTGACTTCGATCATAGATCGAGTCCGATCCCCATCTCAAGTTTGTGGGCGTGATCACCACAAAACATGCCTTGATCGTCATATTCTCCCCTCTTTCACACAAGCTCTGAATTGTCCCGTTTGGATTGAGTGGTCTTCTCGCACTCGATTTTGAGACTGTTCCGCCCAGAGCCGAGTGAGATTTGAGCAGACTTGGGAAAATCGCCGAAAGGGAGACAGGAGAAGCGTTCGCCACTCCTTCCCCATTCCAACCTTCCGTCCTATTGCGGAATTGCACCAATCAGGGAGTTTTCCGTGGCCGAGATCCTTCGCAATCTTACCGACGACCAGACGGCACTCCTCGGCTGTTTTGGAGCCTTGGCCGTCTCAATGCTCATGCTGTCGATCAGCTTTCGAACCCGTTCGCCGCATTCCCAGCCATCAAGCATCCCAATCTCGGAAGATTCCTCAAAGCCTTCCGATCAGAAACAAAAACAAGCCGCCTGATGATTTACGGCCTGATCATCGGATTTGGTTGTTGTGAGCGGCACGGAGTTCCCGTTATTGTAGACGGCAACTTTTGCTGATCAGACCTAGAGGATTATTCCATGCGACGGTTTCAAATCGCTTTGTTCGGTCTCACGATGTTGGGGATCGGTTTTCTGCTTGGGACCAATCAACTTCCTCAGCGGCAGTTGACGGCGCAGGACAGCGATGTGGGAATCTCCGATTCCTCCGCCGAAAAAATCCGTGACGCCTATCGCAAGCTTCAGGAGGCGTCCGAAGCGCTCCAGTCGGAAGGGCGATACGCCGCCGTCACCGAGGGAGTCAATGCCTTTCTTGTCCTTTCCGGTGGCGGAAACGCAGAGGAAGACCTGAAGTCAGGACGCGGCGTCGACCCCGAAACCTTTGCGGCCCTCTATTCAGGGAAAGCCCTTCCCGAAATTCAGGACCTGCTGGAAACCGACGACCAGGGGAGAATCCTGTACAACAATGAAGTCGTTCGGATGTATTCGAAGTCCCGATTGCAGCGATTGTTCGCAATTCGCTCGCAAGTTGCCGAATCGCCATTCTGAACTTCTTGCGACCATGAGGAACGGCTGTTCGGATCGTTCCGGCAGAAAACCAGGAATTCTGCGACACCCGGAGAATCACGGAGGATTGGAGAATATTTTGTTTCAGACCATCCGAGTGATTGAATACACTGAATGATGATTCACATCATCTCGGACCTTCATGTTCGAATCCGTTCCTCAGCGACTTGCGGACTGTTTAAGGTCCCGAAACGTTGGCTGAGAAACCCTCGGAGAGAGAAATCATGCGAAAATCCTGGAAGTCCGCTCGCCGATGGTTCCCGGCTGTGCTGACCGGAGCCCTTCTTTCCGGAACCTGCTCTGCAGATGACGCCATTGTTCGGACCTACCATTCGCCCGATGGAACCTCCTACGCCGCAGTCTCGCTCGCTCTCTCCCATCAAACACGGGAACGAGGACCGATCCAGCACGTCGTTCTCCTCGACACATCCGCAAGCCAGGTCGGAGAGCACCGAAAGTTCGCTCTGGAACTGCTCGACCAATTCCTCACAGCTTTGCCTGAGGGGGACACGGTTCAAGTTTTGGCATACGATGTCAAAACGGCTCCGTTGACCGACGCTTTCGTTGATCCCCAACAAGCTCGCACGACCGTAACGGAATCCATCGCCCAGCGGATCCCCGCCGGGTCTTCCAATCTCCTCGAAGCATTGGAGACGGCGAAGAAATCTCTGGGGAACACTCGTGCCGGCTCCATCCTGGTCCTCGGCGATGGAATGAGTTCCGCACGTCTGATCCAGCCGGACGAAGCACAGCAACTCACATCAGAACTCCGAAAAAGCCAGATTCCCATTCATTCTTTTGCAGTCGGCGGAAACACCGACCTTCGCCTCCTCGGAATCCTCGCGGAAGAAACGGGCGGAGTCGTCATGCGGGATGAGTGGTCCCAAAAATCTCTGACCGCCGCCGAAGCCGGAGCCAAACTCGCCGATGCCACGCATCGTCAGGTTCTCTATCCAACATCCTTGAGCAGTTCGGATGAGACGCTTTCATTTTTGCCGAACCGCCCGTTGCCGCTTCGATCTGACCGGACCACGGTTTACCTCGCCACCGGCGATGTCGATGCCATCGACTCGTTCTCGATTCAAGTGCCGGGAAGGGAAACCGTCGAATTCACCATCTCTCAGCCGATTCGTGAAGACGGAAATACCTTCCTCGCAGGACTCTGGGCCGGGGCCAGCCAATCCGACGGGGTCGTCCTTGGGCTTGCCGGAGAATGGATGGTCAACTTCGCTCACCAGGCATTCGAAGACGGGGTGGCACAACTGGAAAACCAGGGATTCCAGGCCCTCACCGACGGAAACTTTGAGACAGCCGAACGAATTGGCTTCCATCTGCAATCCATCGACCCCAACAACAGCAAAGCCCTGCGGCTCATCAATCGGGCAGCGCAATCCGAGCTAATGCTGGTCGCTCAACTCGACGCACCCGTTGCCAACGACGGCAACGCTCCGGTCGCCCAAGATGGGAACGCGCCCGTTCCAGACGGCGACGATGCCCCCGCACCGGTCCCGTCCAACGATAATCCCCCAGCGGCTCAACCCACGACACCTCCGCCAGCCAGCACAGACAATCTCGCTCCACGTCAACAACCGACCTCTGATTCAGCCATTGAGCAATTTGAACAGTTTCGTCGAGCGCAAGGACAAAAGCTTCAGCGAGAGGTGGAGTTGAACATTGAAGAGGCCTATGACCTCCTAAATGCATCCTCATCCACTCAGGCGGAAGATGTGTTGGATCGCACTCGGGGGCTATTGAAGTCGTCGACTGAGGTTGCCCCGGAACTACGGGCTCAACTGACTCGACGGGTCGACGCAGCTCTTCAAGATATCCGATCGAAAGCCAAGCAAATCGAGGCCATCTCTGCGGAACGGCAACGCCGCCAAGCGGAAGAAGAGGCCACGGCACGCCTTCTGGATTTCGCCGCCGAGCGGGATCGCAAACTTCAACAGATGGTCGACCGCATACGAGCCCTCATGGAAGATGGCTTCCATGGGAACCCCAACGCCTTCGAACAAGCCGAAGCGGTCGCTCGGGAAGTCGAAAGTGACTATCCCCAAAGTGCGATCGGGACCGCCGTCGTCTTCACGACCGAAGCGGCCGGGCAGTTGGACAAAGCCAGCCGCCTTCGTTCGCTCCGAGCCGACCGGTTTCTCGAAACCTTGCATCAGGTCGAACTGTCCCATGTCCCCTTCCCGGATGAGCCGCCCGTCCGTTACCCGCCCGCGGAAGTCTGGTGGGCACTCACAGAAATTCGCGAAAAATGGAAAAACGTCGACCTCAGAAAAAACAGTCCCAACGAACGGAAGATCGACGAAGCTCTCGACCAAATCACGTCTTTTGAGTTCCCCGGAAATCCCCTCCGCGACGTGATGGACTTCGTTTCAGAACAACATGGGATTCCGATCGTCTTCGATCCCTCTGTTCAAGAGATCGGGATCGACCCCGAAACCGAACAGGTTGAATTGGTCCTTTCGGGAATTACGCTTCGCAGTGCTCTCAAACTGATGTTGGAAAAAATTCCCGGAAGCCCGCTGACCTACATCATCGAAGACGAAGTGATGAAGATCATCGACTCCACCATCGCTGAGGAACGGCTTCAGACACGGGTCTATCCCGTCGCGGATCTCGTCATCCCCGTTCAACCCCTCCAAGGTGGTTTTGGCGGCGGACTCGGCGGCGGCGGACTCGGCGGTGGCCAAGGCCAGGGTGGCGGTCTCGGTGGCGGCCAACAAGGCGGCGGCTTCGGCGGAGGACAGCAGGGCGGTGGCCAGGGCGGTGGCTTCTTCAGTGTGCCCGCCCGGCCAGCGACGGAGAACGCCAAAAAAAAACCACTGAACTAGGTACGACTCCGCAGACTCCAAAGTCTGGAGAAACTGCGCAGCCTGCACAACCCAATGATCTCCAGGGGTCCCCAGCGAAGAAACCTTCGCAGGTGACCCCTGCCGCATTTCAGGAGCCGGTCGAAGAGCCCGAAGTGAAACTCCAAATCGACTTGCCCATCAAATTTGATGAACAGGTCCAGATGCCCGATCTTTCCTCCGGTCCTCCCTCCTCGGTCTGGAGTCAGTTCTTCGATCAGAAGCATCCCCGGCCTCAGGTCGTCCGGAACTGGGTTCGGCAACTTCACAACCAGCACAACCACAAACAGGTCATTGCTTGTATCGAACAAGCCCTGATCCACGGGCAGGCGCAGCCCTGGATGTATGAAGTTCTGGCGATGTCGATGGAACTGGAAGACTACCCGAAAGAGTCCATCGAACGGGTGATCCTCTCTCTCTCCGATTTCGGCAGCGTTGATTTCAGCACGATGATGTTCTCCGCCGCCTACCTCGCACAATTTGAACGCCATGCCGCAGCTTTTCGGCTGTATCAGCAGGCTTCCCAAATCATCCCAGAACGTTCCGAACCCTTCGTCATGGCACTGGAATTGGCCCCTTACCTGGAAAACCCAGCCGACGTCAGTTGGGCCGCCGCCGGGGTCCTGGCCCACCATTGGGGCGACAACGTCGATGAGCTTCACCAAAAGGCGGCGGATGCGATCGCCGAACTCATTCGGAAAGCCAGACTTCAAGGCGACACCGAGCTTCAAGAGCAACTCCGTGGGCATCTCGCGGAAGCCAGACATCGTGACGTTCAGATCACCTTATCCTGGAACGGCACCGCCGATCTCGACCTTTTCGTTGAGGAACCCAATGGGTCCGTTTGCTCATTTGAACAAACGCAAACATCCAACGGCGGCCTCCTCCTCCACGACGGCATCGGCACCGACCGCGACAACGCCCACGAAGACTATGTCGCGCCACGCGCTTTTAGCGGTCCCTACCGCGTGACGGTCAAAAAGGCCTCCGGCGATCTCGTCGGAGATCGAGCCAGTCTCGTCATTCTGCTCCATGCCGGCACTCCAGACGAGAAGCGAATCAATCGCACGCTCGTCTTCAATTCCGATGAAGCCAGCGTCTCGTTCGATCTCGTCAACGGTCGCCGCCAACAGCCGAAAACCGTGGCCAAGGCTGAACAGAACCCCTTCGACCGACGGCTTCACCAATTCGCCCAAGCTCAACGGTTCGCTCATCGAGATGCCCGCGCCCGGCAAGTCATGCAAAACTTCGCCGAAAGCCGGGAAAGCACCATCCCCGCGTCGCGACGTGTCGGCGCCGTGGGCTACCAACCCGTCGTCCAACTCATTCCGGAAGGGACGTCTCTAACTGGCCGAGCCGTCGTCTCCCCCGACCGACGCTACGTCCGGATCGCCATTCAGCCCACGTTTAATAATGTGACCGACGTCTTCACCTTCAGCATCATCAACGGAGCCGGAGTCGGCACCGGAAACTGACTTCCAACTCTCAGTTTTCTTCGCCCCAATCGTCGCGATTCCTCCGCGACGCTCGTCGATCGAGCGCCTATGATACGGGCATGCCCAGTTCATCACGCTCCAGCCGCCAACGGTTCACCGATTACCTCGAAAAGCTCGCCGCTCGCCGGCGAGGGGATACAACGGACCGCAATCCCCATTCCTCTTCAGCCCACAGCAACACCCAACACGGTCATCGAACGAGACTCCGATCGACCGGTTCCTTGCTCCGCGAATTCTGGCGGCTACTCCGCGGCCAACGGAAAACCATCGCCTTCGCTCTGGCAACGCTGACCGTCTCCACCGTCCTCGCCTTGATCCCCCCCGCCGCGACGAAGTTCCTCGTTGACTACGTCTTCCCCGGAAAACCGCTTCCCCCAGACTTTCCCTTCCGGAACGTTCTTCCTGCAAACGGCTTTCCGCTTTTACTCTGGATCACGGTCAGCGTCTTCCTCGTCTCCGCCACGAAAGTCGGCTTCCAGGTCTGGGGACGGTGGTACGCCACCAGAGCCACCAAACGGCTCCAGATGTCCGTCCGTCGTAAACTCTTCGAACACGCTGTCCGGCTCCCCCTCACTCGTGTCCAAGACCTCAAATCCGGGGGCATGGCCAGCCTGCTTCGGGAAGACACCGGATCAATTGGCGATCTAGTGTT
>JAGQQQ010000247.1 GCA_020426125.1 Planctomycetaceae bacterium | reverse complement strand
TGCCGAGCCTCCGGCCCTTGAAGGCCGCCAGAAAGCCCCTTTTGATCACCGCCGGCCCCCTTTTTACGAATCCAGGGTGGCAATCTTATCGCAAGCTCCTTTCTCGATCTGCTCAATGAGAACTGAGGGAATTGCCGACGGTTCGCATCACCGAGGTTCGTCGCACCTCAAGGAGTTCGGCGATTCCAGGAAAGTGACAGTTGTTGCCAGTTCCCTCCTTAGCTGTACCAGGATACGGTTCCTCCCAACCTTGCGTAGGCGGCCTCCATTACCGGAGCCTGAGCAGAAAGCCAGCGAAGAACCGAGTCTTTCCGGTCCGTCGCTGAGACTTTGACAGTCTTCCCTTTCCCACCGCTTCACTGATCCAGTGGGCGGACCCAGATTTCCCGGAAGTAGACGGTACTCTCGGGATCGTGGGCTTGCAGGGCGAAGGTGCCGTGGTCGATGTTGCGGCCTTTATACTGTTTGTGCTCGTAGTCGGCGGGTTCTTCGTATTCGACGACGGTCTCATCGTTCACGCGAATCTGGACTTTCTTGCCACGGACCAGCACGTAGAGTTCGAAGATCTGATTGTCAGGGACGAGGCTTTCCGTCACATCTTTGACGGAGAACAGGCTCCCCGTCTTATTCTTGTTCTTGTGGGTGTTGTTGACCTGGACTTCGTGGCCATCGTCGGGGAATCCGGTCTCCTGGGAACTCGTGTGGAAGTAGATTCCGGCATTGGAACCGGGGGTCGTCATCACCTCCGCGAGAAGTTCAAAATCGGTGAAGTCGGCTCCGTGGACATCGCCGGTATAAAACAGATGGGACTGATCAGCAGTCGCCTGGGCTTTGATCATGCCATTGACAACTTCGAAGGAATCGGCCGGTTGGCTCGCTTTCCAGCCATCGAGGTTTTCCCCATTGAACAGGGAATGCCAGCCTTCCTCTTTCATCATCTGCTCATACCCCTGCACATGCTCAGGAGCCGGGAATGATCGCAGCGCGCTGTATCGTCGATAGGTTTCGAAGATGTCGCCCCCGTTTAAGATGCGGGGATCTTCCGTCTTCACGAGATATTCCTGGAGGCCGATAAACATCCGTTCTTCGGTCTCTTCGATTCCGGCTTGGCCAACGAGGTTCTTCAGACAATCGGGATCTTCGACCACGTTGTAGAGTTCAAACTCTTCGCGGCGGTCCGTTGCAAAATGAAGATACTTGCCAAGGTCTTCGTCGTCGGCATGTTCGATGAGAAAAGAGAGCGTAGGACAGGCGTCGATATCGTGATAGCCGCCGTGTTCGGGGCCGAGTTCGCCGTTCTTGTCCAGCTTCTGTGGGGCTCCAGCCGGCCAGCGTTCGGGACGGCAGTTCCAGATCGCGAGGTAGTCGTCCATGCGCATCGCTCGCTGGGGATAAGCCAGGTTCTGAAACCGAGACGAGGAATGCCGCTCGCGGCCAGAGAAAACAGCCTCGTTCTCCGGCAAATGAAAGGCAACCTCCCCGGGCTCCCTGATCGAACTCGCCAGCGGGTATTCCAACTGCGGATCAACACCCGTTGCCTGATAGATCATCGCGGTGAGATCGATGAAGCCGATCAGGCCATAGTGCGTCTTTCCCCCTTCGATCTGATCACCCCAGCAGATCGCGAGCGGCATGTGAATGCCGTACTCAAAACAGTTCGCTTTGGCACGGGGGAACGCCATGCCGTTGTCGGAGGTGACAATCACCAGTGTGTTGTCGAGTTCGCCCATCTCCGCGAGATGATCGAGCATCCGGCCCAGGTGGGCGTCAAAATGTTCGATCTCAACGGCGTAATCCAACAGGTCTGACCGAACTTCTTCCGCATCCGGGAGAAAATCAGGAACGGACACGTTCTCAAGTTTCTTTCCTTCGGCGAGACCGGCTCCTTTTTCAAAAGATCGGTGCGGTTCGCTCGCCCCAAACCAAAAGCAGAAGGGCTGGCCTTCAGGCCGTTGATCGAGAAAGTCGGCGAAGTTGGCCGCGTAGTCGTTGTTGCTCATCCCTTTGTGAGGAGGAACCGCTTTGACCTTGCCGAATGATCGCCCAGCGGGGTTCTGCTCGCGGCCATCGACTTGAAAGTTGCCTGGGCCCCAGCCTTTTCCGGTGTAACCAGCGAAGTAACCGTTCTCCGAGAGAACTTCGGGGAAGGTGCGATACTTCGCGGGGAAGGAACTCGCATGCGTGCCGGCGTTCTCAATCTGCCAGATGTGCCGCCCGGTGAGGAGCGCCGCTCGGCAAGGACTGCATCCGGGGGAGGCTCCGTAGGCATTGGTGAAGAGGATTCCCGTCTCCGCGACCCGATCAAACGCGGGGGTCTTGACGAATTCGCATCCATACGCGGAAGCATGGGGAAAAGACTGGTCGTCGCTGATCGCCAGCAAGATATTCGGCCGATCCGCCGCTTCGCCTGCGCAAACAACTGCGAAGACGCTCACGATGAGAGTCCATAACGAAACAAAAACGCGAGATCTCATTGGCTTCCCTATTTCGAATATCGAGTTCGACAGCGAGCCGGGGACGTTGGTCCCCCGTGTCTTGGAGCGATCGACCAACAGTATGGCGAAATCCGTGAATGAAGTCGCGTGTCAATCCGGGAATGGAGAGCAACGAACATCACCCAGCCCTAATCGTCATCATCAGACACGACCGCCACGAGATCGTAGTCTCTGGCTTCGACAATCGTCACAGGCACCATTTGCCCGGGTTCCAGGTTCTCACCCTGAACGAAGACCGTCCCGTCGATTTCGGGAGCGTCGGCGTAGATCCGGCCGATGAAGATGCCGTCCTGATCGCTGGCGTCGTCGATGAGGCAATCGAGTTCGTAATCGACGAGACTGTCCCCGAAATCAAACGCGATTTGCTGCTGGGCTTCCATCAACGCATCTCGACGGGCGAGTTTGACGTCTTCGGGAAGGTGACCATCGAGCTTCACCGCCGGCGTTCCCGGTTCCAGGGAGTAGGGGAAGACGCCCATCCGTTCGAAGCGAGTCTCTTTGACGAACTCGACCAGTTCATCGAATTGGGCATCCGTTTCCCCGGGGAAGCCCACCACGAAAGTCGTTCGCAGCACGAGATTCGGGACTCGGTCGCGGAGTTTGGTGACGAGTTCGACCGTTTTTTCGCGATTCACCCGTCTCTGCATTCGCTTCAGCACCTGACTGTTGATGTGCTGGAGCGGCATATCGAGATAGGGAAGAATCCGAGAGGAACCGGCGATCGTATCGATCAATTCATCGGTGAAGTTGACGGGGTATAGGTACATCAGCCGGATCCAGTCGATACCTTCGACTTGTTCCAGTTCTCGGAGCAGAGCCGCGAGGCGGACTTCGCCGTAGTAGTCCATGCCGTAATAGGTCGTGTCTTGCGCCACGAGAATCAGTTCGCGGACACCATCGGCGGCGAGTTCCCGAGCTTCTTCGACGACCATCTCTATCGGCTTGGTGACGTGCTTTCCACGCATGGAGGGAATCGAACAGAAGGTACACGTGCGGTCGCAGCCCTCCGAAATCTTCAGATACGCGAAGTGAGATGGGGTAATCCGCAGCCGCGCCCGATCATCAAGCGCCCGAACCGCCGCTGGGCGGAACAGTTCGCGTTGCTCATTGAGACCGCCGACCAATCGGTCGGCGACTTTGGTGATTTCATCCCGTCCGAAGACGCCGACAATGTGGTCGATCTCAGGCATTTCGTCGAGCAGGGAACCGCCGACCCGTTCCGGAAGACACCCGGCGACGATGACCCCTTTTGTTTTGCCGGCACGTTTGAGTTGGAGCATTTCCTCGATAACGGCCTTGGACTCCTTTCGAGACTCGTCGATGAACCCACAAGTGTTGACGATGACAAAGTCCGCCCGCTCGGGATCGGAAACCAGGGTGTAGCCATCCAGTGCGAGCGAGCCGAGCATCTTCTCGCTGTCGACCAGATTCTTCGGGCAGCCAAGACTAATAAATGCGTACGACCCCCGCGCGAATTCGGAACTGGTTTCGGGATCCGACTCGGGACCCGTCGCGGGGGCATCGATGATGGGCAGCAAATTCATGGTGAAGGCTTTGACTTTTTCCACTGAAGTGTCGGGTGGCAGGGGCGCTCCGCGAAGCGGAAGCCCCTGATCTCGCTTGGGAAACATCCGGGGGCTTCCTTCGGAGCGCCCCCGCCACCCGTCCGCGATTTGCACGGTTCTGTTTTTGTCGTCGGGCTCAAAGAACATTACGGCTCCGCGAAATTCTCTCAGAAATCATCCCGATTCCCAGACGGACTTTCCAGCCCGTCCCCTATGAGTCGGGGCAGAATCCGATAGAATTCGACGTCAAGTCCCATTCCTAAACCCCGTTTCCAATCAGACTCTGTTGATGTCAGAACTCCCATTGCTCTCCGATGATGACGTTCGCCAATGGATCGAGACTCATCTCCCAATTGAAGACTTCCGAGGGAAAAAACTTCTGCTGATCGTTCCCGACCAGACCCGCACGGCTCCTCTGGCGTTGCTTTTTGACGCCGTCTACAAACGGCTTCGACCGGTCGTCGAATCGCTGGATGTCATTTTTGCGTTGGGAACCCACCCTCCGCTTTCCGAGCAGCACATGTGCAAACTGCTCGGGATCGATGATGAAGAACGCCAGCGGCTCTTCTTTCAGACGCAGTTGCTGAACCACGCCTGGGATGATCCGGACGAACTGACGACCATCGGAACGCTTTCGATCGAAGAAACGGAGCGGGTTTCGGAAGGCCGGTTGTCGCTGGAGGTGCCCGTCGAAATCAACAAATGCATTCTGGATTACGACACCCTGTTGGTCGTGGGCCCGGTCTTTCCCCATGAAGTGGTCGGGTTTTCCGGTGGAAACAAGTATTTCTTTCCAGGCATTTCCGGTCCCCGATTGCTGAACTTCTTTCACTGGCTGGGAGCCTTGATCACCAATGTCGACATTATTGGTGTCAAGCAAACACCGGTTCGGGAAGTGGTGGACATGGCCGCCCGGCTGATTCCCAAAGAACGGCGAGCCCTCACGTTTGTTGTCGGCTCCGACGGCACCACCCGATTGCATGGCTTGTTCTACGGCACTCCGGAACAGGCGTGGAGCGATGCGTCTGACCTTTCGGGACAGGTGCATATCAAGCGGATGGCCAAACCGTTTCACACCGTCCTCTCCTGCGCTCCGCCGATGTACGACGAACTCTGGACGGCGGGAAAATGCATGTACAAGTTAGAACCGGTCGTCGCCGATGGAGGCGAACTGATCATCTACGCTCCGCACATGAAAGACATTTCCGTCACCCACGGCAAGACGATCGAACAGATCGGCTATCACTGCCGTGACTACTTCGTGAAGCAATGGGAAAAATTCAAAGACTATCCCTGGGGGGTGGTTGCCCATTCGACCCATGTTCGCGGCGGCGGAACCTTTGAAAACGGCATCGAGAACTGCCGCGTGCAGGTGACCCTCGCCTCTCAGGTCCCCCGGGAAGAATGCGAGCGAATCAACCTCGGCTACCGTGACCCGGAGTCGATCAATATTGAGGAATATGCCAACCGCGAGGACGAAGGAATCCTTCTTGTGCGCAAAGCCGGGGAACAGCTGTATCGACTGGAATGACGAATCGGCTTTCCTCCGAGATTGTGAGCGTGGCTTGCGCATGGCCCTTTTTCGACGAACTGGAGTCCGAGACGGGGAGACCGTACAATTCGGCGAGAAG
>JAGQQQ010000246.1 GCA_020426125.1 Planctomycetaceae bacterium | reverse complement strand
ATGGGTTGCTACGGCATCGGCGTCAACCGCATCATTGCCGGCCTGGCCGAGACCAAGCATGACGAAAACGGCCTGATCTGGCCAATGAGTGTTGCTCCCTATGAAGTGCTCGTCATCCCGCTCAATACCACGGACGAAGCGGTGATGGAACAGGCCAACCGCATCTATGACGAATTGAAGATGCAGGGCATCGACGTGCTGATGGACGACCGCGACGCCCGACCGGGATTCAAATTCAAGGACGCCGATCTGATCGGGATTCCCTTGCGTGTCGTCATCGGGGGCAAGGGACTCAAAGAGGGCGTCGCCGAGGTGAAACGCCGCACCGAAGCCGACCCCACTCTCGTTCCACTTGCGGAGGTTGTGGAGAACGTCCGCCAGATCGTCCAATCGGAGAAAGGCCAGCTGGCTGGGAGTTAGAATTCCCGGGAAACTCCACAAGGGCACCTTGCCAGCGGTTGTTTTCAAGCCTCTCGGTCCAGAGCCGAGCTGTAGGCGGAGCTTGATTCGATTGTTTCTGGGACAGGGAGCTGACGCTCCCCGCTCGCCGAATGGGGGATACGGGCGTCGCGACTCGCACGTGAGTTCGCAACGAGGGTGGAATCGTTCCGTCAGAAAAATGGTCTGGTTCTCCGCCCGGGATTCGGCCTATGATCTTTAATTGCCACGGGATGCCGCTTTCGCGTGGTGTTTCCATAGCCCCTCCCTCGTTGGGGGGATCATTCAAATTGTTGTGTCGACATTGTTTCCAGGGAGGGATCATGTCCCCTATTCTTCGTCCGTCCCCACGTTTTCCGGGCGTCTTAGCGCTGACTCTCATCACCCTTGGACACTTTTGCGGCGAAGCGGAAGGGGCAGAACAGGTTTCGCTCGCCGAACCCCCCGGCGATCAGCGCATTCTGAGCGTCGAGATCTCACTGGCTTCCGATGGGAAGGTCGCCACCACGACTTCGGGAGACGAGAAAGATGAACTCCCGATGCGGGCCGAGGCAGATTTTCAGTTTCACGAACGCCGACTGCCACCTGGGGGGCGCGATGCCGAAGCGTTTCGTGCACTGCGTGCCTTCTCCCAAGCATCACTGAAGACGGTCGTCTCCGAACACACCACTGACATTACGCTCCCGTCCCGTCGGAATGTCATTGTCAGCAATGGCACTCGCGAGGGGGCCATCAGTTACAGTCCCGAGGGAAATCTCACGCGAGAAGAGTCGGACCTGTTGGAGATCCCCGGTGATCCGCTGACGCTCCTGGGAATGCTCCCCCCACAGCCAGTTGAACTCGCCGAGGAATGGACACCCCCCGACTGGGCACTCCAGATGTTGACTGGGATTGAAGCCGTAGAAAGCTCGCAGTGCAAATGCCGCTTTGACCAGTCCACCCCCCACGCGGCCAAGATCACGTTCACCGGCAAGATCGAGGGTCTCAAACTCGGAGCCAAGACGACCGTCGAAGTCGCGGGGGCCATAATTTTTGACCGGGAAGAGAATCTCTTATCACAAGCGAAGACGATTTTCCGCGTGAAAGCCAGCGTGGGGGTTGTGAATCCCGGTTTGAGCATGAGCGTCACATCGGTCGTACGGCGTCGCCCGACCACGGAGAGCACACCGTTGGACAAGTACGCCATGGAGGACATTCCCCTCGAAGCACCGGAAGAGGCGTTGACACTGGCGTTTGACGCGGAGCCATGGGGCCTCCATTTGGATCACAGCCGGGATTGGCATCTGTTTCACGCCATCTTCGACGGCCAGGCTCCGGTGGCCATTCTGCGATTGATGAACCTGGGGAGTCTTGTTGCTCAGTGCAACCTGTCCCCAATTGCCGACGCGGCTCCCGGAGGAACGATTCCGCTCGATCAGTTCGAATCGGACATTCAGCAGTCTTTGGGGAAACGGTTCGGCAAGTTTCTCGACCGGGAACAGATCCCCGCGACCGATGGCCGCCAGATCTACCGAGTCATGGTCGAGGGTCAGGTGGAAGTCGGTGGGAACAAGGGGAGCGCGACGATTCCCATGAACTGGATTTACTACCTCGCGGCCGGCCCCAATGGAAAGCAGGTGTCCTTCGTGTTTTCCGTCGAGCCGTCACTTGTGGAGCAACTCGGGACACAGGATCGACAGATTGTTGAGAGTCTGAAATTCCGCTCCACGAACACCGCGTCTCGCAGATGAAGTTTCCCGGCTCCTGCGGCCATCGCTTCTGGCTTGAGATCCCTTATACCTTCCCTTGGGACGCATTTCCCCGCTTTCAAATGAGTCGACGAACCGACTTCGAGACGAGAAGACATCCCAGGCAAAAACCGAATTGATGCGGAGTGAGTCATGAAAATCGCCGTACTGGGGACTGGCTACGTTGGTCTGGTGACCGGAACCTGTTTTGCCGACAGCGGCAACACCGTTTTCTGCGTCGACATCAATCAGTCCAAAATTGATGGTCTCAAGAATGGCGTCATTCCCATCTATGAACCGGGACTTGAGGAGATGGTCCGCCGCAACTCGGCGGCTGCCCGGCTCCTGTTTACCACCAAGCTCGAAGAGTCTGTTCGGGAAGCCGATTGCATCTTTATTGCCGTCGGCACTCCCCAAAGCGATGATGGGGCCGCAGACTTGTCCTATGTTTTCGCGGCCGTTGACAACATGGCTCCCCTGCTTCGCGAGGATGCGATCGTCGTCACGAAGAGTACCGTTCCCGTTGGAACCAATCGCCGGATCAAGCAACGTCTGGATGAACTCACGGGCCGGAATGTCGAGGTCGCCTCCAATCCCGAATTCCTGAAGGAAGGATGCGCCATCGATGATTTTATCAATCCCGACCGCGTCGTCGTCGGTGTCACCAGCGACCGCACGGGAGAGATTCTCCGTGAGTTGTACCAGCCGTTCCTCAATCCCGAGCGGCCGTTTCTCGTGATGTGCCTCGAAAGCGCCGAGATGACGAAGTACGTCGCCAACTGCATGTTGGCGACGAAGATCAGCTTCATCAACGAAATGGCGAACCTGTGCGAACGAGTGGGCGCGAACATCAATGACGTCCGCAGAGGCATCGGCCACGACCAGCGGATCGGGTTCGAGTTTCTCTATCCCGGCGTCGGCTACGGCGGGTCCTGTTTTCCCAAGGATGTCCGCGCGATGATGGCCACGGGCCGCGAAAAAGACTATCAGACATCGATTCTGCAGGCGGTCGATGAGGTGAATAGCCGGCAGAAGTCCGTCCTGTTCGACAAACTGAATCGCCACTTCGAAGGCAACTTGCAGGGGCGACGAATCGCGGTCTGGGGATTGGCCTTCAAACCTCGGACCGACGATATTCGCGAGGCACCATCTCTGGAGCTTCTCAAACGGCTCGTGGCAGCGAAAGCGGACGTCCAAGTGCATGACCCAGCGGCGATGGACAACGTCCGCAAAGAACTCGGCGACGTGATCACTTATCAGGGCCATCAGTATGACACGCTGGAAGACGTGGAAGCCCTGGCAATCGTCACCGAATGGAATGAATACCGCACCCCCGACTTTTCCTATATGCGGCACAAGATGAAAGTCCCCGTCATCTTCGATGGGCGCAACATTTACGATGTTCACCGCATGCGCCAGTTGGGCTTCCAGTATTTCGGCATCGGCCTTTCTTCCGAAATTGATTGAATCGCGTACCAAAGGAGCCCGGATTCGAATGAGCCGCTTGCTACAGAGAGAGTAGAGAACTGAACTGGAAGAGCAGCAGGAAACCAAGCAGCAGAAACGTCGTGATCGAAACCGCCAGTTGCACCGCAGCCAGCGTGACGGCGTCTCCAAACCCCATCATCAGATAGTCATCAGGATACCGCGGCTCCAACTCGAGGTCCGCTTTGGGGACAGCCAAGACCCGTTGATAGATCAGCGCTGAAATCAACGTGGCGAACACGGCGGCCTGCAACCACAACGGGGGAGTGCTCACCAAGGCCACGCTTTCCCATCCTGGAATACGACGACCAAGCTGACGGGTGACCCAGCTGCTCATGAGGAAGTAAGTCGCCCAGATGGAGGCCTTCAGCGTGAAAACGGTGACGGTAGCCGCAGCAGTCGCTTTGAGCGCATTCGCAAACCGAACGGGAGGATAACGCAAAAACGCGGCTGTTAGTCTCAAGGCCACCGCCGACAGTACCACAAAGACAGCCAATGCGGCCCCGGCCACCAGAGCGACTTGGGCGATGATTAAGAGCGCTGAGAATGACTGATCAAATGACAGTTGCATGGGAGACCTTCCCGGTCAGGGACAAACGGCGGCGAGTTCAGTCTATCCCGCGCTGACGCTGGAAGACAATCTGGGGTCTCGGCTCCAGGATGCTTGAGATCCCTTCGAGTTGAGACTCGCGGCCTCAGCGAGGTATCCTCGTGCTTTCGTTGTCCTTTGAAAGACTGTGATCATGGTAGGCTCTGTCTCCGATTCCCAAGGCGATGTGATCTGTGTCGGTCTGGTCGTGGCGGACCATGTTTGCGCCCCCATCTCAAGATTCCCGCCCGCTGGAGAACTTGTCACCACGCGATCTTTGACGTTGACGATTGGGGGATGCGCGGCGAATGTGGCAGTCGACCTCGCCAAACTGGGAGTGTCCGCATCGCTGGTGGGAAAAGTCGGTGATGACGTTTTTGGCCAGTATGTTCGCGATGAGTTGGAACGGTGTGGAGTCAATTGCCGAGGAATGAGCATCTCGCCAACGACACAGACCTCGGGAACCATGGTGGTCAATGTCCAGGGGGAAGACCGCCGATTTATCCATGCCGTCGGCGCCAATGCCGAACTCACGGGTGGTGAAGTGACCGACGGAGATCTGGCCGCCGCGAAGATCCTTTACGTGGGGGGGTTTGGTTTGAATGCGGCCTTGTCGGGTGAAAACGTCGCCCAGCTCTTTCAGCGGGCTCGGAAGCATGGAGTGCGCACCGTCTTGGATGTCGTTGTCGATCATCCCAAAATGGTTTCAGAGATGTTGCCGGCGCCGTTGCAACATACGGATCTGTTCCTTCCCAATACAGATGAAGCCCGGATGCTCTCCGGGTTGGCTGCCCCAAACGAGCAGGCCGAGCACTTTTTGAAGATGGGCGCCCGAACTGTGATCATCACCCAGGGGCCAGGCGGAGCCCTGCTTCAGGAGCAAGGAAGACCGCCAGTCAGGATTTCGTCACATGCTGTGGAACAAGTCGATGGCACCGGAGGGGGCGACGCCTTCGTTGCGGGTTACCTATACGGGCTGTTAAAGGAAGCTTCCGTCGAGGAGTGCCTGAACTATGGCGCCGCGTCGGGGGCGAGCTGTGTTCAAATAGCGGGAGCAACGACCGGTGTGTTGCGGGCTCCCGAGTTGGAAGCCTTTGTCGCCGAGCACCGACTGGGAGTGACGTGAACAGGTCACGAGCAACGTGAGTGAATGCTTTCCCGACAGCGGTTTGCTAGAATCCATGGTTCAGGGGGTCAAACAAGGGAATGGAGAAATCATGTCATGCGCTTAATCCCGGTATTGGACCTGATGGGGGGCCGTGTGGTCCGAGGCGTGGCAGGGCAGCGGGACAAGTACCGCCCCAACTCCAGTTGCATCGTCGACGGGGATGCTCCCGTGGACACATTGTCTTCCCTGGCTGAGTTGTTTGAACCGGACGCGTTTTACGTCGCTGATCTCGATGGCATCCGAGACGGTCGACCGCAAACCGAGTTATTGGCGGCGCTGATTGCCCTTGGTGAGCCTCTGGCGATTGACGCCGGAATCCGGACACCAGAGGACGCGGTGGAACTGAAGGCCGCTGGAGCCGCATACGTCACAATCGCGGGAGAAACGATCGGTCATCTCGATATGGTGAGTGAGATCGTTGAGACCATTGGCTCCGATTGCGCGGTCTTCAGTCTGGACTTAATGAATGGGAAACCGATCGGAGAGGCCACCTGCGGACTCAGCCCAAGAGATATTCTCCGCGAGGTCCATGACCAAGGAATTCGAAATCTGATTGTCCTCGATATTTCAAGCGTCGGGACGAACGCGGGATTGACGACGACTTCGCTCTGCCATTGGATGAAGCAACAGCATCTGGCGATGCATCTTTGGACTGGTGGTGGAATCCGCACGATCGTCGACCTGCAAATGATGCAGGCCGTGGGGATCGACGGCGTCCTGATTGCGTCCGCCCTGCACGATGGCCGCATCACGCCTCAAAGCTGGAAGGCATTTCGCGATTTATCCGATGACGCTCTGCGGGCGTCGGATGCCTAAGGGTTTGTTGGCAATCGACTCGCAAACGGACGGCGGCGGGGCGCTGGGGATTCCTTCCATCGGATCATCGCCTGATTTCAGTTCCCTGCGATGGAGTCGGTCACGGATGCCGGCCCCAGGCGCGCCGTTCAGATTTGCTTGGCGTTCGATTCCCGAGTCAGGAATCGGCCTCCGCTGAGAAACATGCCGTTGTCACAGGGACGGCACCATTCAATTCGGACGAGATATTCAAACTCACGTGATTCGCTGGCCATCCGAACAGTCACTTCGCCCGGCATGAGGACCCCTTTATGCAAAAGGCCGATGCCAAAGCGGCTGATCTCACGAGTCATCGCGGAGATCGTGTTTCCCCGATGAGTCTTGATTTCGGCTGGAACGGACAGCTCCAACCGTTCGGCGGCGCGTCCGTGGTGATTGTCCGACTTTCCGATGTTTTCCAAGATGGATCGGAGTTCGTCTTTCGTTGGCCGGCTAAATGGGTCACTCGACATGAGTGATCTGCTCCTGATCGGTGAAGAGTCCATGTAATCCTTGCTCCCCCAACGGTAGGTCAAGAAATCCTCACAGGCGCCGTAGAGATTCCGCGTTCCCTTCTCTCAGTCGGGGCTCAGAATGCAAAGTCGATACAAACCCGATAATCGTGGTGGTGTCTTTTTGAAAGATAGAGATCGGTCGAGGAATGGTGTTTCCACGTGAGAGACGTCGGGACCCCAAGAGCCTGGTTCGTTTCCGAGTCGGGCATTAAGAAAACCGGCCGACCAGCATGATGCTGGCCGACCGGGCGTCTCGGGTCTCGATTGATAACAACCCATTGCGGACAACGGTCCTGTCTCTTCGTCAGGCCACTCGCTTCATCTGAAGGAAGTTGTCTTCCTCATCGGATTGGGTCGATTCCGATGGAGCGGCCGATTCGGGATTCCCCGGTTCTCTGGGGGGCGAGTTTTGACGCCGCGACAGGCTCACTCCGATGAGTGTTGTCAACACTGCGGAGATGAATCCGATCACACCCCATTTGAGTTCAGAACCAGGGGTCAGTTGAGGAACGTCAGCCGGAGCTTCTTCGAATTGTGGTGCCAATTCCGATGTGAGTTCCTGCCAGGTGGGACTGCCTTCGGACGGAACCTGAAATGCGACGGGCGCAATGGGCTCCGGGTCTGGCTCAATCGCCTGTGGCTCAAAAGAAGGCGCCATCAGGACCGGCTTTGTCTCCTTCGCGGATTCACTTTCCAATCTTCGAGGCTCAATGAGTCCGGACACATCCACGGGAAACGCCGCTGGCTGCGCCGCCCATTCCGGGAGCGAGGACCCCGATGACTCGTTCGGAATGACAACATCCGAAACAACAGACTTTTCATGAGCAATCGCGAATTGGACACCGGTGTCTGCGGATGCCCATTGCGGTGGCGAGGAAGGTTCGGTTCGAGACGCCTGTCTGGCCTGATCTTCCAAGATTGGTGGACTTTGCAAACTCGCGTGCGACGTCGATTCCTGTGTCGCTGCTTTCGAGGTTCGCGAGGGAATGATCTGCGGCACGTCGCCTGTAGAGCCTTCATTGAGAACGGAGGTGTTTCGAACCTCCGCTTGCGGGCGGATCAGCGGGAAATGTTCATTTTCCTCGGGAACCACACTTTTGTCCGAAACGACCCTGTCCGGATCTGGCTCGGACCGGTTCAAGTCGCGCGGGGTATTTGCCTGAACGGGGGCTTTCCGCCACTGTGCGAAGGCGTCGTATTCCGCAAAAACATGGTCGTGTTCAGGCTGCCGGGGTTGAATCGTCACCTGATGTGCCGACTTCGTTGGGGCCGGCTCTTCCGACGACTTCCAGATCTGGTTTGCGAGTTCCCGAGCGAACTCCGCCGGGTCTTCTTCTGCTTCTGTCGGAAATTCCATTCCGTT
>JAGQQQ010000245.1 GCA_020426125.1 Planctomycetaceae bacterium | reverse complement strand
ACCGCCAGATATCCATCCAGTGGCGAGCCCAGCGTTCGCCGTAATGTTCGCTGGCCAGCAGATGGTCGAGCAGTTCGCTCCAGACTTGGCGGTTGAGCCCCTGTTTCGTGGTCCCAGACGACAGACGTTTGGTCCATTCCCTGATTTCTTCGGGAGTCGGGGGGAGCCCCAAAAGATCGAACCAGGCCCTCCGCACAAGAATTCGAGGCTCGGCGATCTGATTGGGCCAGACCCCAACATCTTCTTGCCTCTTGAGAATAAATGCATCGATTTCATTCAAGCTCCACTCTGCGCGGTCCGCGACATCTGGGGGCAAGATGTGAGCGAGCGGCTGAAACGACCAGAATTCACGGCCGGCCTCGATATCGATTTGCCGACTCGTGACGACCGGTTCTCCGGCTTCCCGAGGATCAGGAGCCCCCATCTCAATCCACTTGGCGAAGTCGGCAATCACGGAATCCGGGAGTTTCCCCTTCGGCGGCATTTCGAAGGAGTCATGTCTGATAGCGCTCAGAAGCAGGCTTTCGTCGGGTTGACCCGGGACGATTGCCGGACCGGATTCACCACCCTGTCGAGTGGCCTCGCGGGAATCCAAAAGCAACTGCCCTCGAAGTTTCCCCTGTTTCGCAGCTTCAGACGAGTGGCACGCATAACATTGTGCCACCAGAACAGGGCGAATCTTTGATTCGAAGAACCGGAGTCCTTCAGGACTCTCATCGGCTTCGACCGGACTCAACCAGGAGAGCGATATCAACAAAGCGGTGGCGACCGTTCGCCGGATGGGTACCAATGAGATCTTCATATGAGGGCGGATTTCGGCAGGAAGAGATCAAGGGAGGCTCTCATCAGTCTAAATAAATTTGACTGCCGCCGAAATTCTAACCCGCAATCAGAGGAAGAAATTTTCCCTGTTGGCTGGAAGCCGAAGTCTGAGACCCCATTCTTCATTTGCAGGCGGGACGTGGATTTCTACCGCCTCCATGCCGGATAACAGGATGCAATTCCGAACCGCGAGCGAGTGCGAAGCGATCGCGGGCCAACGTGGGAGAACATGGTCAAAAGGCCACTACTTCCAGTTGATTTCTCCGCCGACGACCAAACCATGGGCATAGAACCGTCCCAGATGGCTGTCCAGGCGAATCTCGGGGTCTTCCGTTTCGAGGTCCGCAGGTGTGTCGTAGATCACATTATCGAATGCGCGGGAAACCCCGCCGCCATAGAGCAGATCATAGGCGACGAAGAGATGAAAGTGGTCGCTCATTTGGAACTTACTGTAAACCGCAAAGTCAAAGACTGGTGCAAAGCGAGTCCGTTGTTCGCTGTAAATGGTGACTCCCTCGGGCGTCACATCCGGATCCACAGGATTTGCCTGCCGCAGGATTTCCTCGGTTCGAACCTGATCATTGATGCGGTTCATCCCCACGACAAACTTTGTCTCGGCTCCGAATGTCAATCGCCAGACTTTTGCTGAGGCTCGCAACCCGATCTGCGGACCGAACACATGGTTCAATGCGTTCGAGCGGATGTCGTGGTTCAAGATGATCGTTGGTTCAAGCGTCGTCCGAGGGATGGCGATGTCCTGGCCGAAGATTCGCATTCCATCTTCCACTCGAAGATAGCGGAATCCGAGCATCGGCTGCCATTCGATGCCGGTATGAGGATGAGCTGGGCGAAATGTCCAGTTCCCTTCCGTGCCAAACAGTGAGGTCTCTAGCCGGACGCGCATCCCCTCAGAAAACAGCAGGGCGCGATCATCCGTGGGGACCCCTTGATCGAGCAACGGGATCCCCGGAATTAACACAGGGAAAAGCTGAGCGGGGCCGAGTGAGGAATCCACAACGGGGCGAATAACTTGCAGGGAATTGTTTTTCTCTGTGAACCACGCTTCTGCTTCGAAATCTCCGGTGGTAAATGGAACGCCGAACGAAATTCGCCCGCCATTCAGGTCGTTCTGCATGGTCTCGTTCAGAGTCGTGGTCACCAGAAACGCTTCGGATGGCAAACCCGGATTGTTCGGGTCTAACGGAATCTCCCGCGTCTGGCCCCTGGGATCCGAGGCGTTGCGGCGGGTCGAGAGGTCACGTCCCGTTGTGTCAAATGGGGTGAGTGTATCCGCCCCGATCTTCGCGTTTCCTGGTGAGGAGATATCCAGCAGGAGATAGTCGAATCGAACCCAGGTTTGCGCCGCCGTTTCCTTGAAGGCGTGTATGCCGACACCGTGCATGGGTTCCCGGTCGAACGGCCCCATTGGCACGAGTTCGCTGATCAGTTGAGGATCCGGGCCTCCCCCAGGAGGAGGACAATAGGCCGGCGGGTAACCACCATAGCCCGCTGGATGCCCAGCCGGCGGTGGTGCCCACGGACCTTGGGCCAACAACGACGCGGGGAACAATCCGCACAGCGTCAACACAATCATGCTGGTCCAACGATTCATTTCGTAGATCCTGATCGAATCTTGTTGTCCCGGTGACATACGCGGCACCTCCTCGGCAGCGCGTGGTCGCTCCGTATCGTGTGTATCGGCTGTATCAGTTGGTCAGCTTGGAGAAACTTTGACGGATTTGGCGGCGAAGTGCCGATTCCAAGTCGAAGTCCGGTTCCTACCTCAGACGGAATCCGGGCACGGAAACAGTCGAGGAGTCTCGAATCGAGTCGAGTTCGCGGTCAAATCACACTTCGCTGATGAGTTGGCACCGAGATTTGACCATTCCACCGAATGAAAGGTGACCCGTGAGGTTTCGGCTCCTCATCACGGAGCATGGCGGATTGAACCACTCCCACGATGTTCTTCGCCCGCATTCATCAAAGGGGCTCTCAATCCATCCGCGAAAGATTCCCGCTCTGGGGTAACTGGACGTCGGACAAGGATTCGCCTTTTCGGCCCGAATCCCTTCCCAGAAAAACATCCATCGCGGAAATGTCAGCTCGTCGCAATCGTTGGATGCTCGGCTTGCAGTATCGATCCATAAAGCTTGCAAGTCGCCTCGACCATGGAGTCAACATGAAACTTCTCAGAAACCCGAATTCTCGCAGCTTCTCCAAGTTTCTGAGCATGCGGCCTGTCAGCCAGAAGTCCGCAGATCGCATCGGTGATTGCCGTCTGGTCTTGGGGGGGGACCAGGATTCCGGTCTTGCCATGGCTGACGACGCTAAAAACTCCCCCAGACTCGGTCCCGATGACCGGGATACCGCGGGCCATCGCATCGAGCATGGTTGACCCCAAACCCTGTTTGAGTGAGGGAAGCACAAAGATGTCCATTGCCAGAAGTGCGGGAGCAAATTCGGTCAAGTTGGGAAGAAACGTGATTGAATCAGCCAGTCCCAGCGATCGCGCCAGCTTACGAAGATTCTTCTCCTCTGGTCCGGAGCCGGCAATCAGGTACAGGGTTTCAGGGAAGTGAGTCTTTGTCGCCGCCGCTGCTTGAAGAAAGTCCGTTAGTCCCCGATCCGGCTCCAGTGGCCCGCAAGTTCCGATCACGGGCGGTCGCTCCCCAGACAAGACCTGACAAAGGGATTCATCGGGAGGAACGGCAACTCCGGTGGGGATCACATCAACGAGGCTTTCCGACAGTTTCGTTCGATCGAGGAGTTCCGCCCGAACGGATTCGCTGACCGCAATGACCCGGCGACAAAATGTTGGATCCACAGCAAATGTTTCGCGATCTCGAAGATAATCATGGACCGTCACGACATACGGGACACCTAAACGCCGCGATAGCCAGACTCCCGTCGGCAGCATTCGCCGATGCTGAACATCAATCAATTCCGGCGGGGATTCCTCGATTTCTCGAAGCAAAAAATATTGTGAAATTCGGCCAAGAAATGGACCTGACAACTTCCCGGTGACGCGGACCTCAATTCCTTTGGGGAAATTCTGGCAACCGGGAATCGCATTCTGAGAAACGACGGAGTAATGAAATCGATCTGACGGAACCCTTTGTAACAGAGACAAGGATCGCGCATAGCTGCCCCGGAGTTGATTTGTCCCCAATAGAAAGAGCACATTTCTCGGGTGGACGCGCTCTTCCGCCATATGACCGTCGGGAGTTGAGTTGTGAGCTTTGGCCTGTGACCGCGGGGAATCCTAGCGAAATGTCTTTGGTCGGTCCAAGATTTCTCCCAGGATGATCGCCTGGCGAACTCCCGTTTGAGTTCGCAGAAGAGCGAAGATCTGCTCGGCAGCGGTGCTGCGGTGCGATCGAGTTTCGCCGATTCCCATTCCTCCGATGGTATCGGCGTCGTCAGCACGAAATTCCCCCAAGTGGCTTGCGACGTGGGAATCGACCAGATGGGGGAGATCCTTCTCGACCGTCTGAGCGAGCGATGACAATGGGGCTCGCTCTCGGGAAACGCCGATGGGGGGCTTTGGTTGTGGAGTGGCTTGGGGCCTCTGCGATGGTTGTCGGCCGGTTTCAGGCCGTTTGCCCACTTGCTCCTCCCAGATTTCCTTCCGGCTCTTCTTTTGTCTTTCGGGAGGCTTCCGTCGGGGGGGAGACCGGCGTTCAACGACCTCAATTTCATCCGAACGGACCTGAGTCTCTCTTCGTTGCTGTTGTTGCGTCCGCAGTTCAGGGGGGCTTCGATCCTTTTGTCGGTTCTTGTTCAGAAAGTCATCGATCTCATCTTGAACACTTTCGCGCCGTCCCTGTTGCTGACGCCGCTGCATGCGCGCCTGACGTTGTTGGGCTTCACTCGATTGATTCACGAGATTCAGGATCCAGCCAATAAAGGCGATCACGAAAAACGCGAGTCCGATCATCCCGCCGATGTCAGCTAGGATCAGAAATTCCACCATCTGCATTCTCCGGTCTCACCGAACCTCATTGCCGGTTTCCCGGCCTCAATCAGGGGCGTGATCCTGACGGGGCGACTTCATCCCCCTTACCCGCAATCGCCAACCTCATAGAAGTGTCTGCCTGGACATTCTTAATTTCATAATAGTCGAGAAGTCCGATTTTGTGGCTTCGAAAGGCTTTCGCAATCGAAAGCGGGACTTCTGCTTCCGCGAGAACGACCTTCGCCCGGTTTTCCTGCGTTTTGGCGACCATCTCCTGTTCTTGGGCTGCCGCGTAAGCACGTCGCTGCTCCGCTCGGGCCTGAGCGACACGCATGTCGGCCTCTGCCTGATCGGCCTGCAATCGGGCACCAATGTTGTCACCCACGTCGACATCCGCAATATCGATGGACACGATTTCGAACGCCGTTTGCGCTTCCAACCCCTGGTTGAGGACCGTCTGAGAAATTCGATCCGGGTTCTCCAAGACGTCCTTGTAACTCGCGGTGGAGCCAATGGCCTGCACAATCCCCTGACCAACACGGGCGATCACCGTTTCTTCCGTCGCTCCCCCAATCAGCTGTTGGATGTTGGTTCGCACCGTCACGCGGGCTCGTGCTTTCAGCTGAATTCCGTCTCCGGCCACGGCATCAAGCGTTCCCGCGCTTTTCCGTGGATCCGGACAGTCAATCACTTTGGGATACACACTGGTCCGGACAGCATCCAAGACATCGCGCCCAGCCAAATCAATGGCTTGGGCGACTTGCCAGTCCATGTCGATCCCCGCTCTGTGGGCCGCCACCAGGGCGCGAATGACGTTTGGGACGTTTCCCCCGGCGAGATAGTGGGCTTCTAACGCCCGTGTGGTGATGGGATAGACGTCGTTCAGGCCCGCCTGCACTGCCATGATCTTGCTTCGCACGATCACGGTCGGATTGACTTTCCGGATCGACATCATCACGAGGTTGGGCAGGGAAATACTCGCCCCGGTCATCACACACTGGACATACAGGCCAATGTATCGGGCGAGCACCGCCATCAGAATCAACAGGACGATGACGCCAATGATGACGCCGCCAATGATCCAACCCATTTTCCGCTCTCCCTTGGCTTACCAATTTTGCCTGCCAGAACAGGCTACACCTGTTGGTGTAATTCGCTCAGATCGGCAAGTCAAGTGCCCCAGCAATCACCGCGAAGGGGGAATCTCTGAAAAACCTCTCGAAGAAACGGCCGACACGAGCAGAACTGGCTCTTGAGAAGGCGGTCGTTTCACTCACAATGTCAGCCACGGCAAATGACTCATGATGCTCCCCTTTGTTTCCTGTTAAGAGCCCGTTGTGTCCCTCTCACACCTTCCGATTGATGCTGTTCTCCCCGCGTTAACCCAGAGTCTGAAGCAGACGTCTCGTCTGGTTCTTCGTGCGCCTCCGGGAGCGGGTAAAACCACTCGCGTTCCGCCTGCTATCCTGAATGAGTATTCCGACATGAAAGGCCGGATCGTCATGCTGCAGCCGCGTCGACTCGCGGCTCGAACCGCCGCTCGCCGGATTGCCGAGGAACAAGGATGGTCCCTGGGCGCCCAAGTTGGATATCGCGTCCGATTCGACTCGCTAGCCGGGGGACAAACCCGAATCTTGGTGGTCACCGAAGGGATTTTGCTACGCCAACTGATGGATGACCCCTTTCTCGAGGGGACAAGCGTGGTGATCTTCGATGAATTCCACGAGCGGAATCTCTACTCCGATGTCGCCTTGGCGATGATTCGCCGTATTCAACAAACGGTCCGAGATGATCTGAAGATTGTCGTGATGTCCGCAACGATGGACCCGGAACCCATCGCGGCTTATCTCGACCAGTCCCCCGTGATTGATTCTCCCGGGAAGACGTTTCCCGTCGACATTCGTTACGTTCGAGGAGGTGATCGCCGACGGCTGGAGGAGAAAGTGGTCGATGGTGTCCACGATTTGCTGGACCGGACCACTGGTGACCTTCTTGTGTTCCTCCCTGGTGTCGGGGAGATTCATCGCGCCGCACGACAATTGGGCGAGGCGGGGATCAGCCGCCAAGCCGACATCCTCCATCTTTATGGAGACCTCCCCTCGGAAGATCAAGACCGGATCATGCGACCAGGAGACCGCCGCCGCATCATTCTTTCGACCAATGTTGCCGAGACCTCCGTCACGATTCCGGGAGTCACTGGCGTTGTCGACACCGGACTGGCGAAGGTCCTGCGATTCGATCCCCAAGTCGGATTGGATCGTCTGGAATTGGAATCCATCTCCAAGGCCTCCGCGGACCAACGGGCCGGAAGAGCCGGTCGAACGCAACCGGGTGTCTGTTTGCGACTCTGGGAGGAAACTGGCCACCGAGCCCGGCCGGAACAAACGGAACCGGAAATTCGCCGTGTCGATCTCACAGGGCCCATTTTGCAGCTGTTGTCTTGGGGAGAACGGGATCTCGACGCATTCTGTTGGTTTGAGCGTCCCCGTGCCGACTCCGTTCAACGGGCGTTGCGACTCCTGCGACAACTCGGTGCCATTGATGCCCGCCATCAGGTGACTGTTGAAGGCCACCTGCTCTCTCGGCTGCCGGTTCCTCCACGGGTTGGAAAACTGATTCTCGCTGGACAACGGTTGGGAATTGCCGACGACGCCGCTTGGGTGGCGGCGATGCTCTCGGAACGGGATCCCTTTTTTCGAGGGAAATCATCGGCACAAGGGCGTGACCCTCGCACTGTTGTGAGCCGCCGATCCCATTCGGATGTGGTCGATCGACTCGCCTCACTCAAGGAGGCGGAACGGGCGGGGACCTCCGAGTTTCCGTGGGGGACACTCAATCGCAGCGCGGCGAGATTCATTCAAAAGAGCCGGGACCAGTTGCTGAGACTTGTCGGTGCAACTCGATCGACCACGTCTTTGACGGGGGATCCCGAGGAAGCCCTGCAGCGGGCGTTGCTCGCCGCATTTCCCGATCGTGTGGTGAAGCGGCGGGATGTCGGAAGCGACCGGGGACTCATGGTGGGGGGACAAGGGGTTCGCCTCGCTCCCCAGTCGGCAGTCCGTTCTGAAGAATTCTTCCTCGGCATCGAGATCGATGCTGGAGGAAGTGGAGATGCCATCGTCCGGATCGCGTCGGCCATTGATCGAGACTGGTTGCCGGATTCACTTCTTGATGAGAGGGAAGAACTGTTTTTTCATCCCAGCCAAAAACAAGTGATGGCCCGCCACCGTTCGTACTACGAAGACTTGCTTTTGTCCGAAACCCCAGCTTCGATATCGGATACGGACGCCGCGGCCGAACTGCTGTTGACGGAGGCCAACAAGGCGTGGAATCAGATTCTTCCACGAGATGAGGCCTTTGCCAACTGGATCATCAGGCTGACTTGCCTCTCCGAGTGGCATCCGGCTCTGGAACTCCCAGCGAGTGCCGAAGACCTGAAACGCGAGGTCTTACGATCCTTATGTCAGAGATGCCGCTCGTTCGCCGAACTCAAACGTGCCGACTGGTTAAGTGAGTTGCAGGGAATCCTGCCTTGGGACGCGTGGCAGAAAATCCAACAACTGGCTCCAGAGAAAATACGTGTTCCATCGGGGAGTGAGATTCTCCTCGTGTATGAGTCTGGGAGGCCACCCGTTTTACCCGTTCGAATACAAGAGATGTTCGGGTTATTACAAACACCCACGATTGTTGAAGGGAAGGTTCCCGTTCTACTCCATTTGCTGGCTCCCAATCTGCGTCCCCAACAGGTCACGGACGACCTTGCGAGCTTTTGGAAAAACACCTACCCCGAGGTACGTAAAGAATTGGCGCGACGTTACCCCAAGCATCCCTGGCCTGAAGATCCCGTCTCCGCTAAACCGATTCGCAAGTAACACCACGGTACCGCGAAAGGCACGAATAGATCATGGGGCACAAGATTCCCAGTCGCGGTTCGGATCGTCATCTAATGAATGGGGTTTCGTCTGCCAGTTGGGCGTGGCCTGTGGAGAAATGATGGACTCCTCGATGCCGTCTTGCGATGACTCTTGAGTCGATCTAACCGGGTCGGTTCCCCCAAATCGTTGTGATACAAGGACTCCGGGCCCCTTGTGGTGAAGAGTCGTTGGGATTCCCTATCGTCTGGTGGAGAACAGTTTCCAGAGGCCCATGAAACCGGACCTTGTTCTGCTGGATTCCAAAGCTTGTGCGAGGTCTCTAGCGGATTCGTATCGATGGTCCCGGTTTTTGGAAATCGCACGCAGGCAGACCTCAGACGTTGCCCTGGGAATGTCTCGATGCAGACGATGGGGGGCAGGGGGAGCCTGAGTCAGAATCTGTTCCTGGATTTCCTCGTCAGTCCCCTGAAAGGGACGCTGGCCAGTGAGCATTTCGTAGAAGATCACGCCCAGAGAATAGAGATCCGCGCGGGGGTCGATTGCCTGACCGGAGATTTGCTCGGGACTCAGGTAGGGACGTGTTCCGACCACGTTTGAATGCGGCGTGGCCTCTGTCCCTGGGGACCATCTCTCCGCACAGCCGAAGTCGGTGAGTTTGGCAAGAGGTCCTTTCGCCACCAGAATGTTAGCCGGCTTGACGTCGCAGTGGAGGATCCCTCGATCGTGGATATGGTTCAGCCCTTGAGCGATCTGCACGGTCAGTTCGGTCGCCAGGTCAACCGCGAGACGGCCCCGACGCAACCAGTTTTGAAGCGTCTTGCCGGAGACATGCTCCATGACCAGCAGCGTGGACTGTTCGCACTCCACGACTTCGAAAACACGAACGAGATGGGGATGACTCAGCGTGGGAATGCCAAGGTCCTCATTCTGGCTTCTCTCGCGAAGAGCGTCGTTTCCGCAGAATACTTTCACGGCAACATGGCCGTCTTGAGAGCGATCCTCGGCCAGCCAGACTTCGCCGTGAGATCCTTGTCCAATGAGACGAATCCAACGAAATCGATCGCCCCCCTGGACAGGGAGAAAAGAGGGATCAGTTTGATGGGCCGGATCCATGCGTCGTCTTCGCGGCGGGAGTTGTTACGATCAGGATGTCAGGAGAGACGCGACACCCAGGAGATGGTGATCCGTCACCCAACAGTTTGTTATTTCTTCCCGGTCTCGGTCTTCCGAAATCGGACGATCCGTGTGTCCTCTTCCTGTCCTGTTCGTTCCACGAGGTCGTGATAGAGTTCCGGGCGACGGGACTTAATCCACCGCCGCCCGGTGCACATCTCCCGGATTGCCGGGTCGAGGTCGGCGATGACAATTTGGTCATCCGCTTTCCAGGTTTCAGCGAGGATGGCGCCATAGGGATCAAGAATCATGGAATTCCCTGTTCGCACTTCATCATCATCGACGCCGACACCGTTCGCGAAAACCAGGAACAGGCCGTTGTCATGCGCCCGGGCTGGAAGCCAACGCAGCAGCCATTCGCGTCCTTTCGGCCCCAGGAACTCCTTCTCAATGGACTCGGGATCCACGTCTCGATGATGCCAAAGTTCCGGGGAAATGGTTCCCATACAGCGTGGGCTCGGGGAGTCACATCCCCCGGTCTGATGCGGAGCGAGCAGAATCTCCGCTCCACGCAGCGCGTTGACGCGGACATTCTCGCCAATGTTGTTGTCGTAACAGATCAAGACTCCGACTCGTGCGCCTTGCGGAATGTTGAAGACCGTGTACTCATTCCCAGAGGAGATGTGCTCGTTGATGAAGGCATGTAGCTTCCGATGGCACGCCACGTTCCCATCGGGCATCGCCACCACATACGCGTTGTAGAAGCGGCCGTCCGCCGCCGCTTCGATGAGCCCCGCCCCGAGGGTCATGCCCGTCTCCCTCGCGAGAGACACCAAGGCCTGCGTGCTGGCACCATCGGGAACCGGTTCTGCAATCGCCGCAACAGCATCCCGATCGAGGTTTCGAACATGCCAGTAGCCCGTCAAGCACATCTCGGGAAAGACACACAGATCCACACCCTGCTCCGCCGCCACACGGGCATAGCGTTGGACCGTCCGCAAATTCGCGGCCTGATCCCCCGGACGGTGTTGAAACTGAACCGCCGCTGCGCGAAGTGGATTCATCGTGTTGCTTCTTTGGTCGGATCACGGGTTGGACACGTTTGAGAGAACATTACCGCATCGCAGCCTGGTTCGCCGGGGATTCCATAGAACGAAGCAGTTCTTGCAAATTCAGTCGTATGTATGGCCGTTCCGCCGCTGGGCGGGAGTGGCTGGCATTGGCAACGTACAGGATCCCCTTGGCCGGGACGAACAGAGCGTTGTGAAGGTTGGATTGCATCGCGACGGGCCGGCTCATCAACCAGATGGCGGTCTCTTCGTCAATCTTTCCGTGTTTCTCCTGAACTCGTGCACGAAGTGTTTCGAGGCGACTTCCCGCGGACAGGACGACCGCGTCTTCAATCCCGTCGCCGAGGAGTTCGTGTCCTTCACCGGGGCCGACGAACTCGATCTTGTCGGGAGTTGCCGCGACGCCGACCGCCTCATTCGTCTTGCCATCGGCGAAGACGTAGTAGTATTCACAGGTCCGTGGACTGTCTGCCCACAAAGATTTGACTTCCGCCAATGTGGAGCACTCCTCCAGTGCTCGGCGCATCAACGTCGCCATGGGAACGCCGTCCCATTGGCCTTCCCCGCGTCCCCCCATCTCGCCGAGTGAGACGGCGACGTCATTCATCCCGGTCACGCTGCCGATGAACCCTGCGTAACCGACGTTCGCAAACGCATGATGGTCATCGGGAGCGACAATAAACGTCGTCGCCGCATCCTGAAGGCCGATCGCGGTCATGTAGTCCAGAACGCGACCATGGTACAGCGTGCCATCTTCGGTCGCTTTCCCAAAGACGGCGAAGCCTGAGCAGTGAAACAGTTCCGGGAAGACGTTCAGCGTCTCGACGAGATCGGGATTGAGATCGATCGCCTTCGCCAAGGCCCGCGTCTCAATCTTGTGACGTTCCGGGATATGGGGAGAAAGCCGAGCATAAGCGTCTTCAAGTTCCAATCGGAACCAGCGTCCCGTTCGAACTGTTTGCACGGTGCCAAACGCATATAAGACCGAGTCAATACAGTGGATGGCTTCCTCGCGGAGGAGTTGGCCATGGGCCGTTCCGAGTTGTTCGGGACTGCCGTTCAGCAGGGCAATGCGATGGCCATCGACCCAACGAATTTCGCCGTGTTCGACGCGTCTTGATTGTTCCTCGGGATTCGTGAGCACTCGGGACGGCCTGAGAATGGCCAGCGTCCGGCGAAGCCCGCGGGCCAGTTGACGTTCCATTTCTTCGCGGCCAACTTCCGTAGACACCGCCACGCCGCGTTCTTTGAGCAAGTCGGGAAGCGGCATGGCTTGTCCGATGAACCCTTCGTCCAGCGTGACTTCCACGTCATCCGCGACAATCTTCAGAATTCCCTCGTTCTCTCGCAGACGCACGAGGGCGTCACCAATTTTGAGCGAATTGTCGTTCGCATCAAATTGAAACCCAGGCAATGCCTTGATCATTGCCACAAGAACTTCCCGATCCGCGAACTGCGCGATCGGCAGATGAATCTGAAGGCTGGTCTGTTCACTGATTGCGCGCGACAGGAACCCCGTCGGGGCAAGATTGTCCTTGGCATGAACGTCTCCGGTTGCCAGATACGCGATGCCATGCTTGGGGAGAATGACGGCCGACTCCTCCGCACGCCGGCAAATTTCGACGGCATAGTCTTCATGGTCTGCGCGAAAGTCGAATGACTCGCCGTCGTACCGTCGAATGTCGACGGTGATCCACTGCGGCCGGCCATCGATCGGAACCTTCATTTCGCAATGTAGCGAGCACGGTTGCTGCTCCTCGCGAACCAGTTGCAGCAGAGGCTGCAGCGTCGCCTTCAATCTTTCATCGACAAGTTCCTCGGCGCACGTTGCGGAAGGGAAAAGCAGCAACAGAACGAGGAACCAGATTGGTCGTGGCAGCATTTTGAGTCCTGTTGGAATGGGACGTGAACGGTTCCGGGGGATTTTGCTTGATCATACCCCAATCAAACCGAGTGCCGTCAATATAAAGATGTCAACCAAACTGAAGGAACAGTCGGACGCTGTAGACAACGACACCAATCACGGCAAGGCTCCCCCCCATCAGCAACAGACGGGCCGTTTCCAGCCGCTTCATTGCAATGACCTGGGTCACGAGAATGACAAATACAACCAGGGAGATCTTAAACAGCATCATTCCCTTAAACGGTCCCCAGCGATAGAGAAAATACTCCGCGATGGGATTCGATTCCCGAAACCGACCGAGTGCCAGCAGCCGATAGGTCACCACAAAGTCCAGAAAGTTGACCATGATGAACAGTAACGACTCCGACTCCAGCGGGAGATCCCCAGTGAGGAGACGTTGCCAGGGACCAGTTTCGCGATTCGCTTCGGACGTGTCCAACGAATCATTGGAGAGATGGCGATCGACTTGCACGGGACGACGTTCCTTCCGTAATCCTGGGGCGAACGCAATGGGAAATCTTGGGAAATGAACCCAAAACTATAACGTGGATCGTCGTTGAATGCGCGGCCGCGATGGGAATGCCAGCAGATTCCGGCCAAACTCCCGTTTGCCCCCGCTGAAAAACGCGAACCAGGCGGACCACATTCCTCGTATCCGCACCTCATGCGCTTGTCGGACATTTGGCAAGAGTGGTACCGTCCGGAATTGCTTTCCTCCACCATCATTGTTGATTCCTCAGTGGCGATTTCCAGCCAGGAGCCTCTTTATGCCGTCCCTTCCAGAACTGACTCCGGAAGAACTGGCCCGATATGAATGGCAAATCTGGACCCAGGATTTCGGGGAACAAGGGCAGCGCCGTCTGAAGGGTGCCAGCGTTCTTGTTTCCCGAATCGGGGGTGTTGGGGGGACGGTCGCCTACTATCTCGCCGCGGCTGGCATCGGCAAGTTGGTTCTCGCCCACGCTGGAGACGTGAAACCGAGCGATCTGAACAGGCAATTGTTGATGACGGCGGACTGGCTCGGAAAACCACGCATCGACTCGGCAGTGAATCGGTTACGGGAGTTGAACCCCAACGTCGAAGTTGTCGGCGTTCCCGAGAACATCTCCGACGATAACGCGGAACGACTTATCTCCGATGTCGATCTGGTGGTTGATGGTGCTCCGCTGTTCACGGAACGATTCGCGATGAATTCCGCATGCGTCCGGCAGTTGAAGCCACTGATCGAGTGTGCGATGTATGACTTTGATGCTCAATTGACGACCATTCTTCCGCTGAAGACGGCCTGCCTCGCGTGCATTTATCCCGAGGAACCTCCCCATTGGAAGCGGGAATTCCCCGTCTTCGGAGCGGTCTCGGGAACGGTCGCATCGATGGCCGCCCTCGAAGCCATCAAACTCATCACTGGAATCGGCGAACCGACGGCGGGGGAGATGCTCCACATGAATCTGAGAACCATGCGGTTCCGCAGATTTCCTTTGACTCCTCGAAATGATTGTCCGGTATGCCGTCAAGATTGAGGAAATCATCCTCTGGACAGCTTTCTTCCCGAAATTCCATCCCCGAAACTGAGTCCCCCGCTGTGTTCAACTTTTTTCGACGGCAAAGCGATCCTCCCGAGACCTGTCCAGGCAATCCGGGTTTGGGAGTGGAAGCGAAAGTCACCTTTACCGGTGACAACGGGGAGTGGGAGGAACGTGTCGATCTCGTGAAGTTGCTGGCGACGGTGATGCGCCGCTACGGCCATCCCGTCCGCAACGAGGGAACCTGGCTCTCCCATCGGGAGTCCGGATACGCGATTCTCCCCCAATTGGGGGCGTTCGACACAAGGGAAGACGGTCGCTTGCAGACCATGTCCACAATCCAGATCAACCACCGGGAGTATGCGCCACACGGAGTTTTCGAATATCAGCACTCGATGGGCGAATGCCTGAAGGATTCCCTGGTGCAGGGGTTCGATCAATGGGTCCAAACGGACTTTGTCGCTCTTCTGGACGCCCAACGTCCCCAACCGCGGGATTGTATGATGATGGAGATGAAATTCCCCGAAGAAACGGGGCGCGCCCGGCGTCGGCGTCGCATCATTCTCGGGCCGGTCGCTCATTTCCGCCAGGATCCCGTGCCACAGGCCGACTCCTGTGGCGAGGAGGAGCACCCCTTTTGCCCCTGCTGTCTCCTCACGCAATCGCTTGAAGCATTTCGACCTCATCTGGAGTCCGAGGGGTTCTGCTGCCTTCGACTCTTTGCGGCCCGTGAACCAGATGGCACTCCCCAAGCAGACTGCCGCGTCAATGGGGAAGACTGGGAACCAGGCGCTGAAGCGTTGCGGGCGTATGCTCTGACTTGGGACCCGGCTGGATACGAATTTCGCAAACAGTATGTGGTCCTTCGGACACTCCCAGATTAAACCAGATGCTCGGCGGTGAGCCCGCACTTGCTGCCACAAGTGAGAGTTTCTGTTTTCGTCGCATCAGTCGACACTTGAGAAGGGGAAAGCGCGGCCTCGGCAGAGTCAGGTGACCCAGGCCCCGATTCCATGGAATCTCGCGGCAGACGTCGGAGTTCACGGTTCCAAGCGGAATCTCCGATTCGATTCCGGAGTGGGGACTGCGCAGGCTCGATGCGGTTGTTGCCAAAGGTCAACATGCTGGAACAACCTCTTCTCCAAAACCAGCCGACACGCCGCTGTGTCGATTTGTTGGAACTTTTCTCTCAGGGAATTGGCGAAGGCCACTGAAGCCGGCCCTTGGTGTAGGGTATCGAGGTCGATGTTCCGTTACGGGACATCGTTTGTGAAATCCTCTGGCAAACAAGAATCACTGAAAACCAGTGACGACGGCGGGAACCCCCATGAGTGCACCGGCTCTGGCGACACTTGAAGAGCAGCTGACACCAAACGCCTTCGATCAGGCAACCCTCCTGGCAGGCGGAGAACCGATCCCTGATGTCTGGTGGCTCTCGCAAGTGCCCGGCGGCGAGTCGCGACGCGATATCCGGAACGTTCCGGGGCATGCGCGAATCCTCAAACGGCTACTCGACATTGTCGTCTCCAGCATCCTCCTGGTTGTGCTGTCGCCTGTGATGCTGCTGACGGCCTTGCTCGTTAAGCTCACCTCTCCCGGGCCGATCATCTTCCAGCAGACGCGAGTGGGACTCAACCTGCGTCGGCCGAAAGCGGACCGCCGTCAAAGCAGCCATGGCCCGCCGGAAAATGGGGGGGAGCGTCGGCAGTCCGGTTCCGACCGCCGTACGGAATTCGCCTACGGGCGCCACTTCACTTTATACAAGTTCCGCACCATGCGGACCGATGCCGAAAAACACGGAGCACAATTCGCAGTCAAAGGGGACCCGCGCGTCACCTCGATCGGGCGGTTTCTCCGCAAAACCCGCCTTGATGAACTTCCCCAGTTGTGGAACGTCCTCAAAGGGGAAATGTCCATCGTCGGACCCCG
>JAGQQQ010000244.1 GCA_020426125.1 Planctomycetaceae bacterium | reverse complement strand
TCGTGAACATGGTGGACGTCGGCGAGGAAACGGGGGCCTTGGACAACATGCTCTACAAGGTCGCCGACGTGTATGACGAGGAAGTCTCCGTCCTGGTCGAGGGTCTCATCAACCTTCTTGAACCGTTGATGGTCGTCGTTCTCGGTCTCATCGTCGGCTTCATTGTGATCGCGTTGTTCATGCCGCTCGTGAAGTTGCTCAACGAACTCTCATAAAGTTTTCCGTTCTGCCACTCACTTCAGGTGAGTGGCACACCATATGCGACTACTGTCTTTCGAAGACAGAAACCTGACGCCAACTGAAACAAATCGAGCCTGCGTCAGATCGAAACAACACAAGACTCGGCGAAATCGATCCATTCCGCGTCAACCTGTCCCCTCAACACATTTTGCGACTGTCAATGGCACCAACGCCCCCACAGTCGCCAGCCTTGAGCAGAGCCCATGCAGACTCAGCCAATATCAAATTCGAGGCTTCGCCAGCGACCTCACCCATCACCCCATCACCCCCGCCGCGGGGGCTTCTCACTGATCGAACTGGTGGTTGTGATTTTGGTTATTGCGATTATCGCATCGTTCGCGATTCCCGCCGTTCAGCGAGCGATCACAACCGCTCGCGTGGCTGGTGTGACCGTTGAGATTCGGGACCTCGAAAAGGGGATCGCTGACTTCAAATTACGATACGGGGTGGAGCCGCCGAGTTTGTTTCGGATCCGGGAAGATAGTACCACTTGGTCGACGTCAAACAACGTGGACCGAAATAGCATTTCCATGATGCGGCGGATGTGGCCAACGTTTAACGCGGGAGGTGTCGATGTTGATGTGAATGGCGATGGTGACACCTCGGATACGATTACACTTCAAGGTGCCGAGTGCCTCGCATTCTTTCTTGGCGGAAACGGCGTCCTGAGTGGCACACCAACCGGGTTTTCCAAGAATCCGATTAACCCATTTGCAACGGGTGGGGAACGAGTGGGGCCGTTTGCGGAACTCGATGTGGGGCGTCTCGTCGACGTCGATGGAGACGGCAACCCGGAATACATGGACAATCTTCCTGGCCAGACGATGCCTTATCAATATTTCAGCAGCTATGACGGGCGCGGTTACCAACTCGGCGGTTTTGATAATGATCTGTCAACAGCAGCGGATAATGAAGTGCTGACGATCTCCGGGACGCTGTCCATGGCCGCGCCGTACTTCGCGGTTGATGCGGCCTGGCCGGATGATGCCGGGATGTCGACCGTCTCCGCTGACATGGCTCCCGCTCTGGGGCAATACTTTAAGCCCAACGGGTTCCAGATTATCTCCCCAGGATTTGATGCCCTCTACGGCATCGGCGGACTCTACCGGGATGGAGAGGGAATTCCGATTTGGATCGCGGCCACGGATTCGTTCCGCAGCCGGGCGGCCCGGACAGCCGAAGCGGACAATATCACGAATTTCACAGGAGGGATGCTGAGTCCATCGAACTCCTTCCAGGAATACAGATGGGATCGGGAATAATCGTGGAATCCGGAGTCACAGGCATGCGCCGCCATTACACACAATCTGATTCCTTGCGAAGCCCAGGACGAAACTCCGGGTTCACAATGATCGAAATCCTGATCACGATTGGGATTATGGGGCTGCTGGTGACGATCCTCATTTTCGCGTTGGGGCCGTCTCTGGAGAGCGCGCGAATCAACGCGACGAGGACAACTCTGGAGCAACTCGACGCGGCGATTCAGGCCCGTCTGGATGCGATTCAGCGGCTCGATGTCAGCGTCGAAGCCAAGAAACTCGCCGCCCTGAATTCTGGGATGAGCCAGGAAGAGGCGGAATTCTTCATTCGAAAGAACCTCGTGAAACAGGCCCTTCCTCAGCGGCCGGAAGATTTGCGGGGAATGGACGGCACCGATGGCAACGCCGACGATTCCCCCATTAACGCGGCGTACCAGGGAAGCGGGGGACACAGTTCCGCATCCGCGAATCAGCCGGAGCGTTGTTCGGAAGTGCTGCTGTTCGCGCTGACCCAAGGGGGAACGGTCCGTGTGATGCCAAGTGGGAAGAGCTACTCGATTCCGACACTGGATATTGGGGAGTTGAACACCAGTCACCTCGTGGACTCAGACAGCAACGGTCTCCAGGAAGTGATCGACGAGTGGGATAACCCCATTCGGTTCTATCGCTGGCCAACTCGATTGATCCGTACCGGAGGGGCGGGAGCGACTATTTCCGCCTCTGATGTCACTTATGCCCGGACGTTAATTGCCAGCCTGGGGAAGAACACTTCGAATAATGGCCCGCTCGCAACCGATCCAGACGATCCCACCGGCCTGTTGTACAACGATTTCACCTCCATGTCCCTGTCGATCCGCTACGGCACCGGAATGTCAGATACCGTTTCCGCCGACAGTTTTGGCGAAGCGGCTTATCACACGCCAGCGACATTTCACGCCCCGTTATTAATGTCACTTGGTCCCGATGAAACTTCAGGAATGGCAGGAGAACCCACGTCAGGGACGGCGGCGGATCGGCTCGGCCTTTTGGAAGATACCGACACCATGACCGCAGGCATCCAACCAGCGGACTCCCTGTTCGACAACATCACCAACCGTCAGCAGTAGGACACATCTTGATGAGACACCGACTGCGACAATTCGAATCTCCTCAAACCGGAGGCGTCCTCCGCGAGGC
>JAGQQQ010000243.1 GCA_020426125.1 Planctomycetaceae bacterium | reverse complement strand
GGACGTATACGTTCCTCGTTTTTTCCAATCGACGGAGAACGAACTGTTAAAGTTGAAGACTCAATTGACACCCGAAAACCTCATTGAAAACCCAAGAAGGTGAGTCTTCCGGGCGTCAGATGAAGATTCCCCACCGGATAGCCAAATCAGGATTAGATCGACCATTCCATGATGAAGTAGTCTACAAACTCTCGCGAGGGCCGTAAATCTAAAACGGACGATTGGAAGAAGCCGAAGAAGCCAAGAAGCCGCCTCTTGGCTTTCCATGATATCGTCCCACCGCCTTCCGGAAGACTCTTCAAGGAATTCGAGAGAAAATCTCACCACCTTGGGTATGCCAATGTTTGGCGAGCCTCTTTCGAGCTGTCTGAGCAAGAAAGCGGTTTCCTCTTCCAAGGCGAAGAATTGCCCATGGTGGTTGCTTCGGAAGTGTTGGACGATCAATCCGGCTTCGAATCTCCGAGAACGCCGGACGAGATTATTTTGGAAGGAGCACAACAATTGTTGCAGGCGGATACCCACCTGAACGGATTCAGTCAGATTTCAGCACTGATAAACTTGCCTGCTCGCCGTGTGGAACCACGTTTTCCGCAAAAAAAATCAGGCGACCGCTCTCGATTTGACAGCGGCCGCCTTCCGGGAAAAGTCTTGAGGATCACAAACCGTTCGCGATTAGATGGAATCTCCACGCGGAACGGGAATCGATTCCGGGCTGGTTTGCTCTGGGAGGACTTCATTATTCAGTCCTGGATCCGCTTGGGGAGCGGGGCTTTCGGACTGAAAGGTTTGACCTGTTCCGCAGTCCCCATTTGGGCAACCGCCGGCACAGCCATTGCAACCGCCGAGTCCGTAGGAGGCTCCGCAGCTTCCGCAGGGGGCGAAATTGCAACAGTTGGTCTGGGGGACCATCCGGCAGACTTCATAGGCAATCTGCTTGGGCACCATTCGCGTCACGTATCGGGTGACCGTGTAATCTTCAGTGCGAGGAACCACTTTGGCGACGCGATGCGACACGGTGTAGGGTTCCTGCCGACTCACGCAATAGGGCACCTTGCGGGTGCAGGTTTCGGTGACCATCTTGCAGGTCTGAACGGGGATCTTGCACGTCTTCACTTCGCTGACCATCCGGCAGACCTGATGCGGAATGCGTTCGACTTTGGTCTCGCAGACCCATTTGCAGGTCCGAACGGGCACGTTCTCGGTCACCTGTTCGGCAACCATCCGAGTCACCTGAATCGGGCAGTTCTCCGTCACGGTTTCCGGCACCATCCGGCAGACCTGGACCGGGCAGTTCTGGCGAACGACCTGGGGAACCATCGTCGTGCAGGGAACCTGGCATTGCTCCACGCGAGGACACCAGACTTTGCGAGTACACGTTTGGCCGGGTGCCCGATTGAAGCAGAGCAACGGCCGATTGCAGGGGCCGCAGACCCACTGCGGGACGATGGGACCCGGGACCGTGTAGGGCTGATCGACCCATTGTCCGGTTACACGCTGAACGGTTCGATAGGTGGTGACGGGACGCATGACCGTGTAACAGCGTTCCTGGTTCACCGTTTCGACAACCTGTCGCATCACCGTCCGGGTGACGGGGCGGTTGACCGTTTCGGTGACCGGCTTGTAGACGGTCCGGCAGACCTGTTGGTTGACCGTTTCAAAGACCGGGCGATTCACCTGGTACTGGCGTTCGGTGAACTGCGTTTCATAAACGGGGCGCTGCACCGTGTACTGCTGTTCCTGGTAGCCCGTTTCATAGACGGGACGACTCACCTGATACTGCTCATCGCGGTAAGCGGTGTCGACGACCGTTCGGTAGCAGGTCTGCTGGACGTCTTCCCAGACGGTGTCGTAGATCGTCCGCTGGCAAGTTTCCTGGACCGGTTCACAGACCGACTCATAGACGGTCCGATAGCAGGTCTCGCGTTCGACTTTACAGCTGGTGTAGCAGGATGTGGGAGCACACGACTGCACGGGGCAGCAGTTGTAATTGGCAGCCCCGCAGAACCAGCCGGCGTTGGCGGTTGAAAAGGTTGAGAGAGCCAGCATCGCCGCTGCTGCTCCCATCCACAGGGATCTCATGATTCCTCCAGGTGTTGTCTCAGAATGGTCTTGACTCGTCGTGGCCGAAACCGCTGAACCGTCCTGATTCAAACACCCCTCCATGTTGCCACACGCGATCACGAACGGCAAACAAAATGCCGTTTGTGTTTGTTGGATTCACTCAATTGAAGACCGATCAACGCCCCTTCAAACTCTCATCCCGCCCAACAGGCGCTCAGGGAGTTTTTGGGCGATTCGGGAAAGTCCTTCGATCCGATTGATGTTTCCTACTCGAATTTACCGTGGCCGGTCCGAGAACTTCAGTAAAAATCCAAGTTTCCCAGCGGATGCCCTGCTGATTGCGTCAACATCCTCTCACAACCCTCACACCTTGCGGCGTTCTCCCAAACCGCCCATTGCCACATCGTGGCGATCATTCTTGGCGTAAGGATCATTCCCACACTGGCAGCGATCGCGGTCACAGCGATTGTTCGTTCGGAGCAGACTGAACTCCCCTAAGAAATTCCTGAAATTTCCGCGGTCGGATGTTTTTCCAAGATGGTTTCAACTGTGGGGATGCGGATTGTTCCGGATTCTCGGTATGATGGAACGGACGTACCGGTCGTCCCATCCCGAGCAATGAAATGAGTCCGACCGCTCGCGAGGAATCTTGGAGCGGGTGGACGAGTTTTCGATTGCCACGTCGCGTTCGCGGAGGAGGCGATCCTCATTCGGGGATTGCCTTGCGGGTGTCGTCCGGTCCCACTCACCCCGGTGAGACCTTCTGAAGGAGAGTCGCGAATGGCAGATGCCCGTTTGCTGCGTCGGCTGGATCAAGTCGCAGACCGACTTGCTCGCTTGCGGACCGTCCGTACCCTGACCGTCGGTTGGGTGATCCTGTTGGTTCTCGCCGTGTTGGCGATCTGGGATCCGGAGCTTCGTTTCTTCGCCAAGCTCAGTCTCCTCGCTGGGATTCCAGCGGTCATTCTGACGGCCCTCTGGCGGGGGCGGCGGCGTGCGACCGATCGTGAACAGGCGGCGGTTCTCATTGAAGAGACCTTTCCCGATCTCGATTCGCGACTTCTGACGGCACTGCAACAACGTCCCAAGAATGGCGACTGGGCTTTCAGTTTCCTGCAGACGGAACTGCTCACACAGGTCTTCACGAACCTTTCCAAAGCCGATCTCAATCAGACGGTGCCGGCGCGTCGATTCGCCTGGGCGCACGCGGCCCACTTCGCGGCGTTCATCGCCTGCCTGGGCATGGCCGTTGCGCTGTTTCGTGCCAAAGTTCCCCAGGCCGCTCTTCCCCAAGTGGTCGTGGAGGAGACGGAAACTCCCATCACTTCCGAAAAGGTGCAGGCGTTCGTCGAACCGGGAGACGCCGAGGTCGAACGGGGGAGCAGCGTCGTGGTGATTGCTCGCTTTGAAGGTCCCGTCCCCCGCGAAGTGCAGTTGGTCAGTACCAACGAGAACGGGGAAACCGAGCGAGTGCCTCTCAAGAAGAGTCTCGACGACCCGATCTTCGGCGGGCGGCTCGCGTCAGTCGAATCGGGCGTGACCTATCATGTGGAGTACGACGGAGAGTCGTCCGACGACTATCGAATTTCCGTCTTCGATTACCCGGCGTTGTTGCGTGCGGATGCCGACATACAGTTCCCCGAGTACACCGGGTTGGAAGAACAATCGATTGAGGACGTCCGCAAGCTGAGCGTTGTCGAAGGCTCCGCGATTGATCTTTCCTGTCTGCTGAACAAGCCGGTGACCTCGGCGGTGTTTGTCAATGACGATGGCGATCGAATCCCATTGGAACTTCAGGGACAAGAGGACGGGACCTCTCATTTGCTGCACTGGTTGGCAGAGACTCCCGGGAAGAAGCATTACCGACTGGAACTTGTCGACCTCGATGGCCGCCAGAACAAGGTGGTCCCGGAATTTGAGATCAATGTCTTGGCCAATCAACTTCCGGACCTGAAAGTCTCCTTCCCCGGTCGGGATGTCCGAGTCTCCGCACTTCAGGAAATGGCGCTCGCCGCCGCCGCTTCGGATGACTTTGGTTTGAAGACAGTGGGCTTCACCTTTGAAAAACCGGACGGTCAGGAAGAGACGGTGACCATCGATCAGGCCACGCGAGCAAACGAAGAACTCGCCGCAGAGCATTTGCTCCCTTTGGAGACGATGGACGCCGAGCCGAACGATTTGATCTCCTACTATTTTTTCGCGGAAGACATCGGTCCCGATGGCCAGATTCGCCGCGCCATGAGCGACATCTTCTTTGCTGAGGTGCGGCCCTTTGAAGAGATCTTTCGGCAGTCCCCCGCTCAGTCGGGCCAACAACAACAGCAACAACAGCAGCAGCAAGAACAAGGTCCGGCCGCTCAACTGCTCGAACTGCAACGGCAAATCGTGACCGGGAGTTGGAATGTGCTCCGACGGGAACGCAGCGATCCCCCTTCCGACAAGTTTCGGGAGGATGTCCAGGTGTTGCTGGAGTCACAGGAACAAGTCCGTGAACTCGCGAATGAAGTGGCCGGGGAAGCGGAGGATGAACTCCTCAAGGAACACGCGGAGAACGCGGTCGGCCATATGACTGATGCCATCGCCGATTTTCAGGCAGCGACGACAGCGTGGAAAGTGGAATCCCTGCGACTAGCACGTGCGGATGCCCAGGAAGCTTACCGAGACTTGCTGCACCTCCAGTCGCGGGAGAAGCAAGTCCAAAACTCCCAGAGTCAGAGCCAAAGCCAGTCGTCCAGTTCTCAGCAACGAATGAATCAGCAACTCCAAGCTTTGAAACTCCAGAACGACCGCGACCGCTACGAAACCGAACGGCAGGCCCAGCAGCAGCAAGACGACGAGAAACGGGAATCCTTGCAAGTCTTGAATCGGCTGCGTGAACTGGCCCGCCGCCAGGAAGACTTGAACGAGCGGATTCGGGAACTCGAAAACGCTTTGCGGAATGCCCAAACCGAAGAAGAAAAGGAAGAGATCGAACGCCGGTTGAAACGTCTCCAGGAAGAGCAGCAGGAGCTGCTTCGAGACTTGGATGAAGTGCAACAGCGAATGAACAATGAACAAAATCGGCAACGGATGGCCGACGCTCGTGAACAAGTCGAACAGACCCGAGAACGGGTCATGCGGGCTTCCGAAGCCCTCGAACAAGGCCAGACGTCCCGGGCTCTGACTGAAGGCACGCGAGCCGAACGGCAATTGGAGCAACTGAAGGAAGACTTCCGCAAACAAACGGCAGGCCAATTCGATGACGCGGTGCGTCAGTTGCAGCGAGAGGTTCGTGACCTTGCGGAGAAGGAGGACGAACTCGCCAAATCGATGTCGGGCGATTCCGAATCGGACGAGCAATCGGACCGGCCTTCGCTGCGAACTGAGTTGCCCGATAACCGTGAGGAGATCGCCACACAACTAAGGGAACAAAAGGGCCGCGTCACGGACGTCCTCGATCGGACACGACAATTGGTCGAGGAATCGGAGACAAGCGAGCCGTTACTCTCGGACAAGTTGTACGAGTCGATGCGAGACCTTCGCCAGTATCAGCCGGAGGAGTCTCTGGAGAACGCCGCCCGTCTCGCCCGATACGGTGTCATGGAGGAGGCCCAGCAACTGGAGGAACGCGCCCGGGAAGGCATTCAAAAACTTCAGTCCGGAATCGATGATGCCGCTCGAAGTATTTTGGGCGATGAAGACGAAGCGTTAAGACTCGCCCAGGCGGAGTTGGAATCGCTCGCGGAGTCGATTCGACAGGAACTGGAGCAGAGTCGGCCCAGGGGAGAGGCATCAAGTACGCAATCCCCAGGAACGGAAATTCAAAATTCTCAGTCCAATGACCGGCCTGCAAATCCGGAAGGGGGACGTGCGGGTGGTGCACCGGAGAACGGGGACCGCGTGCCGGGGATTCCGTCTCGGGAGAGTAATCCAGACGCAGACACGAAAGGTCAGCCGACTCCCAGCGACGATTCGATGACCGAATCCGAAACCGGCTCCGTTGGCGACAATCAAGACGGCGAAGGACAACGCTCGAATCGAACGCCGATGCCGGGTATTCCTAGGAATGGCCAGGGCGACCGTTCGCCGGGGGAACAAGGAGGGGGTAGAGACCCCTCATCCAACTCCCGGGGAAATGACTCGCAAGAACGGATGGAGTCTGGTGAACCGAGGAACGGTGAGCCAAGTTCCGAATCTCCCCCCGAGCCATCTGGGAAACCTTCGGAACACGGGGAAAACGGACGTCCGTCGCGAGTCGGATCTGGCCAAGGCCAATCTGACCAACAGCGAGACGGTCAGCCGCAAGAAGGACAACCACAAAGCGGACAGCGTCCCTCGACCGAGTCTCAAGAAAGTCAGCAAGGTGGTTCCTCGCCAGGACAGCCACCTCGTTCCAACCAGCCCGGACAACAAGGTGGTCAGGAGGGTGGCCAGCAACCAGGCGGCCAGCCCAACAACTCCCCAGGCAATGAGGCACTCGCGCAATCGCTCAGCAATTTATTCAACGAAGGGAGCGATCAGAACGGCGGCGGGGGCTTCGGTCCGCACAACCCATTGACCGGGGAGTCGTTTCGCGACTGGTCGGACCGGATGCGGGACGTTGAAGAGATGCTGAATTCTCCCGACTTGAGGGCGCGTGCGGCGACGATCCGAGATCGCGCCCGTCAAGTGCGTATTGACGTCAAACGCCATTCCAAACAGCCCAATTGGGATCTTGTGCGGACGTCGATCTACGGCCCGCTTGTGGAGCTCCAACAACTTGTGGCGGAGGAACGAGCGCGTCGCGACCCCAATGAGTCGACCGTGCCGCTCGACCGGGATCCTGTTCCCGATGAGTATGTGGATCTTGTGAGGAAATACTACGAAGAGCTTTCCCGGCGGCAGGCTCCTTAAACACGCGGGGTTGGCCGAGACCAGACAATCTTCGGCAGAAGGGATACGAGGTCACAATCTCGGCTAGAGAATTCAGCCTTTCCATCAAAGGACTGGAGGGAGGCTCAATGAACCGACCGCCACGAAAACGGCGTTGAGACGACCTATTCCCAAGGCGAACAGCGTCAGTCCGAGAATGCGATCTCTGAATTTTGTTGCCCGAGCTGCGATGTCTGGCTCCCGCGAGTTTTGCCGTCGTCATCATGGCGTTTGAGCGGGTGCGGGCTCGCGGCCTCATCTCGATTTGTCAGAGTCGAAATTCGCCTTGTTTGATCTTGGATCTGCAACCATTGCTTGGAGAGGACTTCGTGAACGGCACTTTCAGACGTCTCTTCCAGAGCATCGACATACGCCAAGTGGACTTGCCGCTCCTGTGCGAGCAACTCTTCAACCAGCGTGTCCGGCCGCTGTTCAATGACCAGCGCACGGCACGTCACCCACATCCGGTAAATGGCAGCCGCATACGATCCGACTCGGCGCGGCTCTTGCCCGCTCCAGAAAATATACTCCGCCAGTTCGTCTGCGTATCGCCGCCGAGCCTCGCCGATCTCGGCGACGAGTCCCTTTCCGGTTTCGCCGGTAAATTCCACGCTCGACGCAGCGATGTGCTCAAGGCCATCGGCGGAATCAATATGAATTCGAATCAGTTCTTGAAGTGCGTCGATCTCGTCACGGTTGAGATCAGCTCGCAGCTCCCCAGTCATTTGTCCTACCTCTTCGATCCTGTCTCGATCAGAAGCCGATTGGCCCTGACAATGTGCCGATCAACGGCAATCGGCATGCCAATTTCCCTTAACCTGACCAGCAAAACAGATCAACCCCTGAAGTTTTGTCCCCGAACTGATCATTTGAGGATTTTCACGGCAGTTCAGTTCCTTGGTCGGCGGCTTTCTTTTGTCTCACGACTCTTCATCCGGCTAGCCCAAGTCGTTGGCGAACCACCCACCTTGCCCGCGATGCTCGAAATGCGACCAGACCGAGTCTTCGGAAAGCACAATGAGTCCTTTTCTTGCATGGAGAGTTCCGTATCCGTCGACTTCGACTGGAGGGACTTGTGTCTGATTAATCGCCGGGAGATAAACGTAGACGGGACACAAACGTCAAGCCTGCTTTCCATCTGATGAGAGTCTGATCGGTCGATGCCAAATCAAGTCTTCTTTCTTCACAGAAAACACAAAAACCGGCGACAATCTCGGGGATCGTCGCCGGTCTTATGTCTGGGTTGAATCAGACGTTCAGCCCACTTGGAACAGCATTCTTTGTGGTGAGTTTACTGGACGCATCCATTGGGAGCGGCACAGGCTGGGCCGGCGGTGACACAGGGATCACAGCAAGGATCGGCACAGACGGGCACCTTGCGGCAGACGACCTTCGGCACGCAGCGGGTCTTGGTGACGACAACTGTCCGCGGAACGCATTTCGCACGTGTGACGTACTTCGTTTCGCAGACTGTGCGAGGCACACAGTAGGGCACCTGACGGGTTCGACATTCCTCAACCATCGAGCAGGTGGTGTAAGGCACCATCTTTGTGCGTTGCTCGCAGGTCCAGTGGCAAGTGGTGTACGGAATCTGGCGGGTGACGCACTGATTCACGTAGCTGCAAGTGGTGTAAGGAACCTGCTTGGTGCGGCACTCTCGAATGATGTTGCAAGTGGTGTAAGGCACTTGGCGAGTACGGGTTTCGCAGCTGTAGGTGCAGGTGGTGTAAGGAATCCGCTTGACCGTCTGGCAGGGAATCCGGTGGCAGACCGTGTAAGGAACGCGGCAATGCTTGACTTCGGGAACCATCTTGGTGCAGCAGACCTGCTTCATGACGGTCTTGGGGCACCAGACGCGACGGCAAACCGTCTGAGGTGGGCACTGAACCTGAACTTGCTTGCAGCAACCGGGTTGGTATTCGCAGCAGCAGGAGTTCGGATTGAAGGCGAACTTGCCGGGGGATTGCACGCACTTGGTCACGATTGGACCGGGAATGCACTCGGTGACGGTCTTCCATTCTCCACACTCGACGGGAACCGTCTTCGTGGTGGTGACGGGCCGCATCACAGTCTGGCAGACATCGCGATACAGAGTCTGGTACTCGGTCCGGAAAGTCGTGCAGCAGACGTCGCGGAAGCAGGTGTGGTAGTGGGGCTTACGGACCGTGTAGCAGACCGTCTTGTAGCAGGTGTTGTAGACTGGTCGGCAGACGGAGTACTTCACTGTGCGGTAGCAAGTGTTGTAGACCGGTTTTCGGATGTTGCAGGTGACCGTCCGGTAACAGGTCTGATAGTGCGGCCGGCGAACCGTGTAGGTCACGGGGCGGTAGCACGTTTTGTGGACCGGACGGCAGACCGTGTAGTTCTCGGTCCGGTAATGGGTGTCGTAAACGACCCGCTGGCAGGAGACCGGAACCTGCTCGTAGCAAGTGTCCATTACCTTCACGCATTCGGTGTACTCTTCGGTGCACCAGACCGTGTCACGCACGACCCGATACCCGGGATCACAGTTGGCGCGAGCGGCACAGTAGTCCCCGCTCGGTGCACAACAATCAGTTGGGCAACAACGGAATTTTCCAGCCCCGAACAGGCCGGCGTCGGCTGTTCCCGCGGAAGCCATCGTAATGATGGCGACGATCGCGGGAATCCACGAATTGTGTCTCATGGCTTTGAGTCCTCTTTCATCAACCCCAGACAATTGGCTTCCTCCTGATGGAAGTCCTCATTCTGAAGTTCGGCTGACTCGGCCAGCCTGCTCCACGCAAGCTGCTCTTCTTGCCCAAACTGCCAAGTTGTTGCGTGTCGAATCAGGTGTAATCCCTACACCTGGACCGACCGCCTTAAGCCGATACGACTGACTTTCCGCATGGAGGCCAATCGTTGGATCGACCGGTTTGACCCACACACTGCAACCTCTCGACACAGGTCGGACAGCCGGACCAACCCTCGCGAGTTAAATGCAGAATCGTTGTCATAACCGGCATTTCTCGAACAAATCGGCTAACCTGCCTAGACGTTTCGGTGCGACTCGACACCGAATCTGACAAACTGCGTTTTCATCGGCGGGTTTTGCCGCGTTCCGAATAGCCAACGGCAAAAACAGCCATTTCCCATCTCGTATTGCAAGGACAAGTCGTAGTGAAATACGCCATCTGCCAAGAACTGTTTGTCGACTGGGATTGGGCTCGGCAATGCGAGTTCATCGCTCAGACCGGCTACACGGGAATCGAAGTCGCTCCCTTTACCCTTGCTTCCCACCCCCGCGAAATCTCAGCAGAAAGACGAGCCGACCTTCGCGAGACCGCCGAACAACACGGACTCACAATCATTGGTCTGCACTGGCTCCTCGCAAAGACAACCGGGTTGCACCTGACCTCCCCCGATCAAGCAACGCGGCAGCGGACAACTGACTACCTCGTTGACCTCGGAAACCTGTGCGGCGATCTCGGTGGCAGCGTGATGGTCTTCGGCTCCCCCCCACAGAGAAATTTGCCAGAAGGAATCTCTCCCGAGCAGGGGATGGACTTCGCTGTCGAGGTTTTCCAGGCCGCGATGCCCGCCATCGCGGACCGGGGAGTCCACCTGTTGATCGAACCATTAACCACGAAAGAAACCGACTTCGTGAACACCTGTGCCACCGGCCGGGAGATGATTGATCGCGTCGACCACCCGAACTTCGCCCTTCACCAAGACGTGAAAGCGATGCTTGGAGAAGGAACGCCGCTCCCCGAGTTGATCCGTGACTTCGCGGATGTGACGCGACACTTTCACGTCAACGACAGCAACCTCCTCGGCCCAGGCATGGGAGAGACCGACTACGAACCCATTTTCCGAGCGTTGAAGGAATCCGGCTACCACGGCTGGATTTCCGTCGAAGTCTTCGATTATTCGCCTGGCGCCGAACGCATCTCTGAGGAGAGTTTGAGATTCATGAAGGAACTCGAGACACGACTTTCGTAAATTGACCCATCGAGTTTCTTGACGCCGATCAAGGAAATTCGGATGGCCCCGTTCTGAGTCTCGCTGTCCATGAAGCTGTGCAGGTCAAGAACCGTCCCCGTCGCAATCGAAGGCGAATGAGATCTCCCCTCAATATTGAGGGGAGATTCAAGATTGTGGGATGAGGCCCGGGAGAGTGTCTGTTCCCCTACTCCATTCGGGCGACTTGCCCCCCAGCGTTTTCTATTCGCCCGATGTTGGAACACAAGCTTTTCTGGCGAGCCAGGAAAAACGTACCAAACAGGCCGCAAAGAATACGAAGTTCAAGGTTTGGGAATGCAATCATTCCCCATCGCTGTCCCTTCTTGGCCCGAGCGATGCAGTGTCGTCCCGAAGCAGACGCACGCGGCATCTAAAAGCCATTCAGCGGAGGAAGCACCGGACCATCCGGGATCGGTTCCTGCCAAGTCGGGGAAATGGGAACCGGAGCGACCTGAGACCCAGGCGGCAGTGCTTCCAATGGCATTCCGGTGAACGGTTGTGACTCACCCAGGAACGGTTCTCCGATCGACAGAGGGAGCGGAGAAGGGCCAAATGGCACTCCCAACGAGGGGCCATATCCAGCGTTGTGGGGAGCGGGTGTTGATGGGGACTTCTCGGCGCTGATTTCAAATGTTAACCAGCCATTTTCCGATCGGACCGATTCGAGCCGCACACGAATCGGACGTCCCGTCCGTTCTTGGAACGTCCGCCAGACAACTTCCCGATCAATCGGTTTCAGTTGCTCTTCAATCTTCGGACGAACGGCCTTGTCGAGGATCTGGCTGATGGTCGGATTCTTCTCTCCAGAAGCCGGTTCAATGGAGACCAGACGGCTCTCCACCTGGGCGCGGCCATCCGCGACGGTCGGCGTGATGGCAATCGTAATCTCCTGCGCTTCCAACTCCGGGCCAATCACCGGTCGGAAGGACACTCGCGAGCGAAACAGAATCTCACCGTCGCGGAACTCCGTTGAAAGCGGCTGCTGCGAGTCGAGCACAATGGTCGCCAACTCCGCGTTTGGAGGGCTCGACGAGTCTTGAGATAACAGTCGGAAAGGATCCCGCAACAGCACGTCCGGAATTTCGAGTCCATGGAGGCCATGTCGCTGCGCCAACTGGGCCACGAGGGACTCATGAACCAGGATGACCGCGCGGTTCGAGAGATCAATCTGCGACAGATCGGGTAAGGTTCGGCCCGGTTCGGCTGGGCCATAGGCTGCCGCCGCGAGGGCGACAGTGTCGGTCGACAGCGTGGTCACCCGTTCGGGAACCATCTCCCGTTTCTCGAGTTCGGGACGGATCCGATTCATAAGCAGCGTGTTCAGACGGTAAATCTGTTGATCGACCTCATTATTGAATTGCGGTCCCACGCGATCCGAAATCTTGCGGGCCGAGATCTCGGTCGAGAGCGACTTCTGTTCGTTCGCGGTATTGATCGCAATTCGCCGGGCGATCTGCCCCGCAATCGGAATTCCCGAGAACCGCGTGTCGGCTCCGTTGTGTTGTTGGCCCCCCGTGAAGAAGCCGTTGGGAGTCCACGTTTGCAGGTAGTCCCCAGGGAACTCAATCCGTTTCGTCAGATTGAATTGAAACCCGGAGTTGGAACAGATGGTCGCCTGAGGCGTTGTACTCGTGGTTTCCATGTCGATGATGCCGTCCAGCACCATCTGCATTTGGGCGACGTTCGCGTTGGGGGCGATATCGAGGAAAACGTGCGAGTCCGTCCGCTGGGTGCCCGTGACCACGGCTCCGAGAATGACGTCGTTCACATCGCCCGTTTCCTGATTAGTCGAATCGGCCCATTGATTGGCGAACCGTTCTCCTAAGAGGACGCAGAGCGGATGGTCGACCAAAGGCCCCATCAAGGTCGAGGACGCTGCTGTTGGAGATGAAGGGCTGCTTGGGGGAAGCACACTTTCAGGAAGGAGCGGCTGGACGGGCATAAAGCTGACCGATGGCACGGGCATCACACCGATTGCAGGGCCGACGGCGCCCGTTCGCCGCGAAGGCCGTTGTGCCGAAACGGTCGACCCGTCAAGGCCGCCAATTCCCGACGCGATGACCGCACATAGGGCGACACCCCTCGCGAATCGGAAGCGCTCAACCGGCTGACGAGAGGAAGTACGACCTCTCGCGGGAAGTAGACGTGAGAGAAGATTGTGAAAAGTCTCATCCATGGAAGCGGATCCAGATTGGCCGGCGTATGGAACATTCCTTTTTCTTCTCGACATTCTACCGTTCTCGCCGCTTGCATCTGAGCAAAAAATGCCGGGTTGGCCGAGAGTCGACAAGACCGCACGACTGGTATTGTCGTTGTTCACTTTCGCAGGAAGCGTGCGGATCCGGAAATCCCGGTTGCCCCCACTGAGTTTGACGGCAACACTTTCCGAACAATCCTTACCGAGCTATCGCCTCAGGTCCGATTATGCGCAATGTGCTGAAACACTGGGATATTCTGCTTTTGTGCGGAATCGTCGTGGCCGTTCTGGGAGCGGTCTTTATCCTCGATAAGAAACTGGGCGCCCGCGAAGACGCCGCGACGGAAGACCTCCTCTCTCCAGACTCGATAGTATATCAGGGAGACAATTCGGGCACCGTGTCGACGCCTCAAACTGATCAACCCACCGAAACGAGGACTATCCCCACAGTCCTGGAGAACGAGCTTCCCCGAGCCAATCGTGCGCAACTCCCGATGCCGAAACCGCTGGAGAGGGGAGTCGTCCATCTGGGACAAGGAGCCGCCCTGGGCGGGAAACGTCCATTCCCCGACGACAATGCCTGGAACCAGACGATTGATGATCTGCCTGTCGATCCGTTCTCCGACATCATGATTCGCACGATCGGAATCGACAAAAACCTGCATCCCGACTTCGGGGCGGAATACTGGGATGGCTCACCCAATGGCATCCCCTACATCGTTGTCTCCGGCGACCAGAAGCCTGTCCCGATCGTCTACACCGCGTACGGTGACGAAAGCGACCCGGGACCATTTCCGATTCCTCCCAACGCTCCGATCGAAGGCCACCCCCGCGATGAAGGCTGCGACCGTCACTGCCTGGTGATCGACCGTGACAACTGGCGAGTCTATGAGCTATTCCGGGCCTTCAATATCGCCGACGGTCGGCTCTGGCGAGCGGAGTGCGGAGCAACGTTCGACCTCGCGAAGCATCCTGACCGACCCGAAGGCTGGACCAGCGCCGACGCCGCGGGTCTCCCCATCTTCCCCGGTCTTGTGCGCTATGATGAGACGGTCGAACTCGGCGAGATTCGCCACGCCTTGCGGTTCACCACGCAGCGCACCCGCCGAGCTTTCGTCCCCCCCGCCTCTCACTGGGCAAGCCGGAGCCATGAACAGTTTCTCCCCCCAATGGGCATGCGCGTCCGCCTGCGAAGTGATTTCGACATCGCTCCCTTCCCCCCGGAAGCGCAAGTCATTCTGACCTGCCTGAAGAAGTACGGCATGATCCTCGCCGACAACGGCGGCGACTGGTTCATCTCCGGGGCTCCCGATCCCCGTTGGAACGACGAAGCCATCCGTACGCTGAAACAGGTGAAAGGCTACAACTTCGAAGTCGTCCTGATGGAAGGCCTCGTGGAGGACAAGTAGGGGCTAGGAGATCCTTGTGATGGGGTCTGGCATGCTTCCGATTGGAATTCCTCGTTCCCAAGCTCCAGCTTGGAAACGAGGGGAGCCCAAGAAGTACGCCCAGAACCGTTACCAACGCGACTCATCCGGCTATCGTGGCTCCCAGCTTTCCGAGCTTCTTCTTTCGAAGCGTTTGTGTGTCGTTGATGTCATTCCGCTCGGGCATCGCTTTTCTCCTGAATGACGGAATCGGTATTCTGAACCGTTCGTCAATCTCCCGACAACTGCCTGTTGAGTCGGCGTGATTCGGGCGAGTTTGCCACAAAGGAATGCCGACGCGAGGAACGGCCTCTGACAAAAGGAGGGAAGATGTTTTGCATTGAACGAAACGGGAGTCCCCCTCTCCCCACGGTATCTATCCTTCTCGGACTGGTGCTGGGAGTCCTGGTTTTCGGGGCAACCAGTCTTGCGGACGACTTTCCCGTTCCCCATCTTGCCGAGATCACTTCCGGAGGAATTTCCGGTTCACTCGTGATTTGCGGCGGCGGGACACTCCCGGAAGCCGTGATCAAACGGTTTGTTGAACTCGCCGGGGGAGAACAGGGGCGGCTCGTCTTCATCTCGACAGCCGCCGACAACCCAGATGCACTGGACTCGACGGAGATCGAAACCGACTGGCACGAACGGGGAATTCCTCACGTCGAAGTTCTTCACACGACGGACCGCAATCAGGCGAACACCGAAGACTTCGTTGCTCCCCTGAAAACAGCGACAGCCGTCTGGTTTCGCGGCGGCCAGCAGTCGCGACTTGCGGACGCCTACGTCGGGACACGCGTCGAACGGGAACTCGCTGAGTTGCTCAAACGAGGAGGAGTAATCGGCGGAACGTCGGCCGGGGCGGCGATTCAGTCGCGATTGATGATCGCTTTCGGAAATCCAGAGGCTACGGTTATGCAAGGCCTCGATCTCCTCCCCGGGGCCGTGATCGACCAGCACTTCCGCCAACGAGATCGTCAGCAACGACTGGCCACCGTTCTTAACGATCACCCGGGCCATTTCGGCATTGGGGTTGACGAAGGAACCGCAGCCATCGTCCAAGGGAGATCGATCAAGATATTGGGAGATGCGATGGCGACAATCTGCCTCGCGAAGTCGGAAAAGCGACCTGCCAAAACTTATGAACTCAAGTCTGGAGAACGGGCCGACCTCACGGCACTTCGCAAAGCGGCCATCATCCGCGCTGGGGAAATGTTTCCTCCTTCGAAGTATCCCGAACCAAATGTCCCAGAAGGATCCCTGCTCATTGTGGGGGGCGGGCGGCTGACCCCCGGCGTCTGGAAGGAGTTTGTCAACCTCGCAGGCGGAGAGGGAGCCAAAATCGTGATTGTCCCAACGGCTTCCGAACGGCCGTCTCGCGGAAACGAGTACACGATCAAAGCTCTCAAGGAAGCAGGCGCTGGGGAGGTGACCGTCTTGCATACCGTCGACCGAACAGAAGCCGACAGAACGGAGTTTGCCGAACCGCTGCGCACGGCCACTGGCGTCTGGTTCGGCGGTGGGCGGCAATGGCGGATCGTCGACGCCTACGCTGGCACGAAAACTTACGACGCCTTTCACGAAGTTCTCAAACGGGGCGGCGTCATCGGCGGAAGTTCCGCCGGAGCCACGATCCAAGGAGACTACCTCGCTCGTGGCAATCCCCTCGGCAATCAAGACATCTCCGCCGAAGGCTACGAACAGGGATTCGCTTTTTTGCCTGGCGTGGCCATCGATCAGCACTTCACGCAACGCAAACGCCTCCCGGATCTGCAAGGCCTGATCCAAGACATTCCGCAACTGCTCGGAATTGGCATCGACGAGTCGACAGCACTCGTTGTGCAGGGGAATACGGCCCGTGTCCTCGGAGAGAACGACGTGTCCTTTATTCATCATTCCT
>JAGQQQ010000242.1 GCA_020426125.1 Planctomycetaceae bacterium | reverse complement strand
AGGTGTGTGTGGAATAATCGACGGCCGTCGGCAGCGACTCGCCGCGATCAAGAGTCTCGAGTTGCACTTCGGCGTGATAGCCGATGTAGCTCCCCTTCTTGGCACGCTCCTCCCAATGCTCGCGGGGCGGCAAATCGGCGAGGGGCAAGGCGAACCGTTCGACCTTGGCGTTTAACGGTCCAGAGATGGGGCGCATGGCGTTCCCCAAAACCTGCTTTACCGCCGCCGCATATTCGAGTCCCTGTGACTCGGCGACTTCGACCTTGTCCCCGACCACTCCGGGGATCGGATTCTGATCGGCCCCACAGCCGATGGAGATCATCGCGACGACGCCGGGATGCTGCCGTTCAATGGCATCTGACGCGAAGCCGGGCCAGTCCCCGCCGATGAGGTTGTGGGACAGAGTCACGGCGTGGCAGGCGTACGTGGACAGGATCGCACGAGGCTGGCCCTCGCGAGATTTCACCACGAGAACGGGGAGGCCGTGGTCCACTGGGCCCCCTTCGGGATTGCGGCGATTCTTCGAGATGGCAAGTTCGCCCGCCCCCCACCAAAGCGTTGACGGCTTACGATCCTTTAAGGCCTCTCGCGCGGCCTGCACCAGTTTCGCGGTCAAGTCGGACGTATATTGGCGGATATGCTCCTGATGGGCCGCTGGGATCGGTTGCCCGAAGAGAGTCGGTAAAACCCCTGTCAACATCGGAGCGGTATGAGTGTGCGTTGCGGCGATGGCGATACGCTCGGGGGCAATGCCGTCGGTGTGCAGTTCCTTCGCGACGTCGTTGACGAGTTGCTGCGAGACTCCCGTCGAATCCACCGTGATCAGGATCAATGGTCCCTGTTCGTCACTGCCGATCGCGAGCGCTCTGGCATAAATGGGGGCCAGCACCCCGTCCGACTCTTCGCGACGGAATCCGAAACCGCTCAGTCGAACTGGATAGTCAGGCGTAATGTCGACTTTGGCCACACCGACAACGTACAGCTCTTCCGCCACTGTCGAGTCCGCCAAACTGGCATTGCCGGTCACGACGACGGAAGACACGGTCATGGCAATGAGGAACGCCCAAAAGACTCCACGGAACGGCATGAGAAACGGCCTTCTCAAGAGTTGATGAGTGACATGAACAGACAACCCGAAAAAGAGATCGGGGACACTCCGCTTGAAATGATCATGTTTACTTTGACAGCAACTTCCAACCAACGGGACTCCCAGCAAATGGATTTTCCCTCTTCTGACCTGCCGTGACAAGGATTGGAAGGTGAGAAACGCTCGGCAAGGGATCCCCTTCAGAATGAAAAATGAGGGAACACCCAAGTTTGAGCCATCGCTGCGACGCAGTGTCCGGCACTCACTCCAATCCCTCTTCGTCTATTGCCCCGGAGAAACCATCCGTCGTTGAGCTGCCCATTCCGCGAGGGCTTCCCGGTCAATCTTCACGTTGTGTCTGGTATCGACGGGGAGCGACGGATGAAAAAAGACTTCACGAATTTCGTGTGTCAAATCACTCGCTTCAGCGAGTTGAATGAGTTCGCTCCGAAACTGGGTTTCGTCGGTTGGGGACAAAGGAAATCCTCCCTCCTCCGGCTCAACGACTATGGCCGGCGTTTGCCGAGGCCTGGAACCAAATCCAACGAGCGCGGACCGATAAACACGAGGATGGTTATTGAAAATCGCCTCACAGCAGACGGAATAGAGTTTTCCATTCCCAGTTTCGACGATGTGCGCTTTCCGTCCGCAGAACCAGAGGAGGCCATCGTGATCGAGATATCCCATGTCTCCAATTCGATGCCAGCAACAGTCGCCATCGGAAATCTTCGCGAGTCGTGTTCCTTCGACATTTTCAAAATATTCCCGAGTGACCGATGAACTCTTGACAATAATCTCACCAATCTCGCGGGCTGGCAGAATTTCCGCTTGTGTCAACGAAGCAATCGGGCCATCAACCGGACGGATGATGCGCACTTCGACTCCTGGAAATCTCCGTCCCACGCAGGTTCCTCGACCTTGTCGAGTCTGGGCTGCCGTTTTCTCCAAGACTTCCCGAC
>JAGQQQ010000241.1 GCA_020426125.1 Planctomycetaceae bacterium | reverse complement strand
GGCTACTACCAGGGATTCGAGGCCGATACCGTGGGCTGGCAAGTCTTCGGCGGGAGTTTCGACGCCACACGGGTGCCGTCGGGGACGAATGGAATCACCTCTCGGACTGGCGGGTTTCATGCCGAATCCGCTGGCATGTTTATGGGAGGGAGCGGTGCTTTAACGCCGTTTGGCCCTTCAACGGCAGCCGGTTATACCAATGACTTTCCGGAGGGGGGCTACACGACATCGATCGACATCTACTTAGATGTCAATAATGCCGGAGCGCATGCTAACGACACCCGATTCGACTGGATCTCTGCGATCAATCAGCCCGATGGGAGCCAACGTCGGAACTTCGTCTTCAACGCAGGCTTCTACAATTCGGCGGATGGGACGGGTCCCGGTGCGGGCACGGACCGCTTCGTGATTAGTGCCAGCAACAATTCCACGCGAAGCAGTTCGGATCCTAAGGACCCTAGTTTTTCACCCATCGCAATCTCGACCGAGGGGTGGTACACCTTCCAGCATACCTTCTACGATGCGGGAGGCGGACAACTCGCGGTTGATCTGACGATTCTCGATTCGACGGGTGCGACTGTCAATACGTGGACGCTCAGCAACCCGTCAGATGTCATCGGCTCGACAGTCGGCGGGAACCGATACGGCTGGTTCGCGACAAACGAATTCTCCAACTTGGCGTTCGACAATAGCTTTCAATCGGGACCAACAACGGTCTACGTCGACGACGATTGGGTCGGCCTGCCGATTGGAACCGACCCCGATGGCCCCGGCGGCCCTGCGAATCTGATCGGATTCGATTCGTTTGCGACCATTCAAGAAGGAGTTGATGCAGTCGCCGAAAGCGGAACGGTCAATGTCAATGATGGAACTTATATCGAGAACGTCCTGATCAACAAGGACGTTTCACTCCTGTCCGCAAATGGCAAAGCCTCGACGACTATTCAAGGGATCTCCGGTGTTGGCGCTCTCGGGGCCGTTCAAATCACAAATGGCACGACAGGTGTCACGCTAGGTGCTCCTGGCCAGGGCTTCACCATTATCGGCATCGACAACGGCGCTCCAGGACTTGAGAACGCTGCTGTCTACTTCCAGGGCGGACACAGCGGCGCGACGATCCAGGGGAATGACATCGTCGCCAATGGCGATGGCGGCCTGATCACGGAGTTCGGTGCCCTGATCAGCAACTTCCTGATCGATGGAAACGAGTTTTCTGGTCAGACATTCCTCGGGGCCAATCCCGCCGGCGATGGATTCAGCGAGCAGTTCTCTCTGGCAAACGTCCCCCGGCAACTCGTCACCATTGGAATTGGCGGAGGGGCGACTCCGGGGAACACCACCAACGTCACCTTCACCAACAACGTGATCACCGGAACCGCCGGCGGGACCAGCCTGACAGACAACAAAGGAGCGCCCGCCGCGCCTCACGAACAAGGAAACACGCTCGTCACCATTGATGCGGGCAACTCGCTGATCGATGGAAATACCTTCTCCGGAACCACCGCACGCTTTGCCACGAGTTTGCGTGTCAGACGTCCCAACACGCCCATTACCAACAACATTTTTGACAGCAGCGGACTCGGAGAGATTGTCGGACACCTGTTCGTTCAGAATTCCACCGACACCCTTGACACCATCGCCCGATCAAACGGAAACACCTTCGATCGCGCCGCCTACGTCGATGGAAATTCCGGAACCATCGGTCATGAACTGGGAACGATCCCAACCGGCGGCGTCACGATCACGGCGTTCACCAATACCGCGATCTTCCAGGGCCCGATCGACCTCGCTGCGGCATCAACCCTGGAGGGGATTTTCGAAGCCAACGGAACCCTTTCGGCTACGGCCGCCGGTGCGGTGCTCGCTCCAGGATACAGCCCTGGAACGATGACCAGCACAGGGTTGTCACTCACCTCCGGCTCTTCGCTCAACATCGAAGTCGATGGCACCGCAGGTCCTGGTGTTGTCGGAGGCCACGACCAGTTCATCGTTAACGGCACGGTCAATCTCGGCGGAGCCACATTGGATACAACCGGCAGCGACATTGTCGGCGCCGCGGCTGGCACGATCATCACGATCATCGACAACGATGGTGTCGACGCCGTCTCTGGAACCTTCGCCGGACTTCCCAACGCTGCCATTGTGAGCGTAAACGGCGAGAGCTACCGAGTCTTCTACAACGGAGGCGACGGCAACGATGTCGTCCTGATTCGCAACCAGACCCCTCTTCCTACCGTCTATGTGGACGATGACTTCGCTGGCACAATCCCCGGCCAAGACCCCGACGGGGCTGGCCCAGCGATGTACTTTGGGATCGATTCCTTCGCAACGATCCAGGAAGGGATCGATGCCGTCGATGCGAATGGCGACGTCCTGGTTGCCGCGGGAACGTATCACGAAGACGTCCTCGTCAACAAAACAGTCGATCTTCTGGGGGCTGGTCCAGGAAGCAGCGCGATCGTTGGCCAAAAAGGGGGGGACATTGCGACAGTGCGAATCGCTGCGGACAACGTGAATCTCGCAGGCTTCACCATCACTCGGGACGGCAACAACACCACCGACTGGAACGACCCAACCTTGAATTCTGCCGGGATCGCGATTCAAGGATTGGCCACGAGCGGAGCACTGATCCACGACAACCTGATCGTGGGGAATCGGACCGGAATCGATATCAACAACAGTGGCGGCCACACCATTCGCAACAGTGTGATTACCAACAATCACACTGGGATAATTTTCCGAAATCAGACGGACAATCTCCTCGTAACCGAAAATGCGATCACCGACAACCGCACTGTTGGGGTCCTGTTCCTTGACGCCTCAGGCGGATCCAATTCCCCCGTCCAGCAGGCGATCGGGTCGGTGTTCACGAATAATAACATCAGTGCGAACTGGTACGGCCAAGTGGTCGACCGGCAGTCCGGCGGTTCACTTCCGGCTCCAGGCACAACAAATCTCAAAGACTTCAGCGGCAACTGGTTCGGCACAGTCTCTCCAGTCATCACGACTGTGAACAGCGCAGAGCCTGGCTACGCATCATTGATTCCAGTTGCGTTCGGCGGCGCTGCGACGGCACCCGGTGGACAGCCGGATATCGCCGGCCCGGCCTCCGCAAACCTCGACATCACTCCCTACTTGGGATCAGGCACAGACACGGATGTCGAAACGACTCCAGGCTGGGGCACCTATGGCTTCCAGGGAAGTTTCTCCACACTTCACGTGACGGCCGCGGGAGCACAAGTACAATCAGGTGGACGCATCAACGAAGCGATCGGGTTGGTCACCAGTTCCACTGTGATCGTCGAACCCGGGACTTACAACGAAGACGTTCTGATCAATCTCAATGACCTTGATTTGATCTCTTCTGGGGGGAAAGCCGTTACGACGATCAACGGACAGTCTCAGGCCTTTGGAACCATCCGAACACTCCCGGGCGTGCAGAATCTCACTTTTGGGGGAACCGGCGCGGGATTCACCGTCAACCCGGGAACCGCCGACGCTCTTTACATCGGAGCGAACAACTTCGGCCACATCATCGAAGACAATCTCCTCAATGGCCAAGTTGGAAAAAATGCTTTGGAAGCGGAGGGGAACCAGTCCGATCACACGATTCAGAATAATGAGTTCGGAGGAACCGCTTCGCAGCTGGTCTACATCAATGGCCAGGCAAGTGTTGGGCTTCCGTCGACGAATGTGAACTTCCTGAACAACGCGTTTACCGGATCGGCGTCGGGACCACTCCTCGGACTGGAAGCGGGCGACAGCTTGGTTGAAGGCAATTCGTTCACGGGGGCGACGACGTACGCGGCGTTGGAAGTCTTCGGCGACAATGTGACGATCAGCGGAAACAGCTTGTCTGGGACAGGGACTGGAAGCGGCTTGACGGTCAACGGCAACTTTGGCGCCGACAACGTCACACTGATTGCGAACTCCATCAGCGGATACGTGACCGGGGGGGCGATTGCAAACGTTGCAGAGATTTCGCTCGAGTTCACCACGAACTCCGATACGATCCTGATCGACGGGGGCGGAGGCCAGTTCTCAGCAACCGGAGACAAGGTCGTTCAGGCAATCAGCTTCTCTGGAGCAATCAACCTATTGGTCACCTCGCTGGACGGAAATGACTCGGTCACCATCGCTCCGCATGCCACAACACTCATCGACCTCGACGGCGGTTCCCCGACCAGTGTGGCGATCGGCGATTCACTCACTTACTTGACCCCGGTGGGACAGACATCCACGTTCACACCGGACGGGCTCGACCCCGAGGGGGACGCGGGGACGATCTCCGCGACCGGGGGGTTCGCCGATGTCGTCTTTGATGACTTCGAGTCGCTCACCTTTGGGGGCAGCCTTGAGGTCAATGGCACGGCAGGCGATGACCTGCTCATCATCAATGCGACCGGGGCTGATTCCGGTTCGTATACGATCAACGGCGGTTCGCCAATCAATTTCAGCGGAGTGACCGACTTCACGTTCAACGGCCTTGACGGCGATGATGTCCTTCGCGTCAACAACCCCATGGGTGGCCTGTTTGCTCCGACCGGGGGCATCGTCTTCAATGGTCAGGGGCAGGACAACGATGGCAACGCCGCCGCCGGAACGACGAGTGGAGACGAATTGGAAATCCTTGGCGGAACGGCCGCCGATTTGCGGTTTGACTACGACAACGAGAACGATGGATCGGTCTGGTACAACGGGACACAGACCATCACCTACACCGGACTGGAGCCGATCACGTCGACGATCACCGCGGCGAATGTCCTTCTGAATTACAACAACGCGATGGCGGAGAGCATCACGGTTGTCGACAACGGCGATGGCACTCTCACCGTCGATTCGAACGCTGGGGAAGTGACGACGTTCAACAAGCCTTCCACTTCGCTTGATCTTGACGCTGGCGCCAAGGACACGGTCACCTTCCAGGGAGCAAACGCGATCACCCTGGGAACGGCCAACCTGGATGTCGACAGCGGCACAATTGTGGTCGACCAAAGTGTCGCGACCACCGGCAATGTGGTTTTGGACGCGACGAGCGGCGGGGTGTCGGGAACGGGGACTTTGGCCGCGAATGATCTCTTGGCCGATGCCGTGACCGGGATTCAGTTGAACACGGCCGTCGCCACGATCGATGCCAGCGTGAGCGGAACGGGTGACATCACCATTGTCGAAACAGACGCTGTCACTCTCACCGATGTTGACACGGCTGATGGGGCCATCACCGTCTCCAGCGGCGGAACGCTGACCGCCGTGGACGTGAAGGCAGGTGGGACCGGGGATGTCGATCTGTCGACGTCCGCCGGGGACATCCTGGTCGATCTGGTCCAGGCCAATGGCAATACCGTGACCTTGGATTCGCAGGGGGCGATCGAGGAACTTGGGGCCGATCCCAATGTGGATCTCCAAGGGAATGACCTCAATCTGACAGCCGTTTCCGGGATTGGAGCCTTAGGCACGATCGAAATTGATAGCGTCTACAACGCGGGCGGGCGTCTGGTGGCGACTGTGACTTCGGCTGGCGATATCGACCTGGCGGACGACCTCCGGTTGGGGATCGACTCGGCAACCACCCCCAGTGGAAATATCACGATCACCGCCGGCGACAATATGCATATCGATGGCGACGTCTCCTCTGGTGGGGGGAACATTGTTTTGACCGCGGACAGTGACATGGTCGGCGGGGGGAGCATGACCATTGCCGATGGGGTGAGCGTTGATGCGGGGACGGGAGATGTCACGCTGACGGCCACGGACAACGTGTTGTTGACGGGAGTTAGCGGGGCGAATGTCACCGTCTCCTCGAAGTCTGGGTCGATTCTGGACAATGGGGACTTGGCTTTGGACATTGATGCGGACAAGGCGAAGCTGACGGCGAAGGTGGATATTGGGGCTTCGGGGGCGGGGTTCCCGGGGGC
>JAGQQQ010000240.1 GCA_020426125.1 Planctomycetaceae bacterium | reverse complement strand
TCGCCTCCGGCCAAGATAAGCGTTCCTGCGTCGAGACGCAGATTTGATTCTTGCTTCAGGGGACCATGGCAGGCAAAACACTGCTGTGCCAAGAGAGGTTTGACCTGGTGGGCAAAGTCGACACTTTCTGCTGCGCGAACTTCAGCGCAGATGCTATACAGCATCGCGCTCGCCAAGAGCCATGATGTTCGACGACTAGCCATGAACCGTAAGCTATGGGAACAAACAGGGGATGTCTCATGCGAAGCGGCGAAAGCGTTTTGCAGTGTGACTATGCTAACAGATGCGGCCTGGCTCCGCCAATTCCTTCAGGCTGCGAAGCTTGATCGCTGCTTGGAGAACTACGGATTCCTGCATTTCAGGCGGGCATGGATCGGCTATGATAGGAGAACTGGTTGAAAAGCCACGCTCTGGAAATCGCACATGCGTAGATTCTTGATTCTGATCGCCATACTGCTGGAGTCGAACCTGTTTGGAGGGCCGTTGGCGTCCGACGGCCATGCGGAGTCGACCGCGAGGCAAGAGCTTCAGTTCTTTGAGCACCATGTGCGACCCTTGCTGGCAACGCACTGCTTCGAGTGCCATGGATCGAAGAAACAGTTTTCTGAGTTGCGAGTGGATTCGCGCGACGGTTTGCTGCGGGGAGGGGAGAATGGACCAGCGCTTGTGCCCGGCAAACCAGAAGAGAGCTTGCTCATCGAGGCGGTTCGTCGCGAATCGCTGGAGATGCCTCCCGAAGAGGAACTGACTCCAGAGCAGATCGGCATCTTGGCCGAGTGGATTCGTCGCGGCGCCGTCTGGCCGGAAGAGATCGATCAAGAGATGCTCGACAAACAGCGAGGAATTGATCGACATTGGGCTTTTCAACCCATTGCGAATCCTCCGCTTCCCGAAGTTGAGCAAACTGCGTGGCCAAAGAACGCGATTGACTATTACATTCTGGCACGGCTGGAAGCAGAGGGGTTGACGCCATCGCCGCCTGCCGATCGCCGCACCCTGCTCCGTCGACTGGCATGGGACCTTACCGGACTGCCCGTCGAGCGCGATCAGGCCGAGGCATTTTTGTCAGGGGGCGATAAACAGAGCGTGGCGAATGTTGTCGATGAGTTGCTGGCCTCGCCACACTATGGCGAGCGGTGGGGCCGCTACTGGCTCGACCTGGCCCGCTATGCCGACACCAAGGGCTATGTGTTCTTCGAGAAGAAACCGTTTGAATGGGCCCATACTTACCGCGACTACGTGATCGAGAGCTTCAATGCCGACAAGCCGTTCGATCAGTTTGTTCGCGAACAACTGGCGGCAGATTTGTACCTGGAAGACGAGCAGAATCGTTCTAGCCTGGCGGCGTTGGGATTCGTGACGATTGGAGCGCGTTTTAAGAACAGTTTGCCAGACATTCTTGACGATCGGATCGACGTCGTGATGCGCGGGTTCATGGGCCTCACGGTGACCTGCGCCCGCTGCCACGACCACAAATACGATCCGATCACCAATGACGATTATTTCAAGATGCGAGCATTCTTTGAGCCGATAGACATCCGGCAGGATCGCGCTCCCGGCGAGGCTGATCCTGGTCCTTATCAGGACTACGAGTATGGAGTTTTGAGGAAAATTCAACCATTGGGAGCGGTTCGCGTCTTCGACAAAAACCCGAAAGCGCCCACGTGGTTCTACACTGGGGGAGATGAACGCAACCGTGTTGAAGACCGCGGGACCATTCCGGCAGGATTCCCCCAGTTCCTCCCGCATCCTGAACCCGAGATCGAAAAGGTCCAACTGCCACCGCGAGCTTGGTATCCGGGGCTGTTGCCAGAGATCCAGGCAACGGTTCTGAACGAAGCACACGCGGCCCTTGCCGAGGCGTTGTCAGATCTTATGAAAGCTCGGCAGGCTCCCCAGGAAGATGACCCGGAAGCCAAAGAGAAGCTCGCGTCCGCTGAGGCCGAATATACGGCAGCCGTCAAAGCCGCCGGCCAAAACCCAGACTCCGGCGCCCTCGTCGGGAAGCACTCTCTCTTGCTGGACGCCACGGCTGGGCGGCGACTGTTGCACAATTCCTCTTACGTGCAACAACTCTCGGCTCTGCCCGACGGCGCGCGATTCGAGTTGCAAGTAAAACTTCTCACCGACACTTACTTCAATTTTCAACTTGCGCGAGAGATGACGGGCGGTCTGACCGCTTCGGTCGTTGCATTCACGGACGGCCGCATTGTCGCCTATCAGCCGGGTGGCGGATTTCGTGAGTTCGACGCAGGGCATTATGATTTTCCTGTGGGACAGAATCACTTCCTGATCACTTTGGAGGTCGAACCATCCGTGGACCGCTGCCTGCTGACGGTGAGATCTCTGACCGACGACGTGGTGCTCGCCGACAATGTCCCCGTCGCTCTGAATGGGTGGAATCCCGTCGGAGACAAGACGAAAGCGATCAGCTTCGACGCCCGCACCGGATGTGTTGCCGTCGTGGATGAAATCACACTGACTCGGCCGGCCTCCGTCGATGGGAGCAGAGACGAACTTGTCCGAATCGACTTTGAGTCGCACGAGTATATCGATGGCGAGGACATTGTCGGTCTCGACGGATGGCTGGACTCGGACTGGAGCGTTCCACCGGCAACATCCGTTGTCTCTTCGACAGCAGTCAATCCGACTTTGCGTCAGCTCAAGTTGAATGTCGAAGCTGCCAAACGCCTAGTGAATGGCGCGACTTTGCCCCTGCGTGCGGCGGAAGCTCGTGTTCAGGCAATGGAAGCTCAAGTGGAGAGCGTCGAGACACGAATTGCAGCGGACAAAGCTCGATACGGGGAATCTCCGGATGACGACGGGCCAGCACTCGCACAAGCCGCGAGTCTCGCGGAGCGAGAAGCTGCACACGCGAAAGCGGTGGCGGACGCCGCACACCACGAACTCGAACTTTGGAAAGCTGAGACGAAACCGGTCGAAGACCCGGATCGTGCGAAGCAGATGGAAACGGCAAAAGCGGCTCTCACAAAAGCTCGGGCGGAAGTTCAGAAGGCCGCGATGTCTCTGGCTTCGAACGCTGGCTCAAAAGGGTATTCGCCCCTCAGCGCTCAGTATCCGAAAACGAGCACGGGACGGCGCAGAGCGCTCGCCCAATGGCTGACGGACCGCAAGAATCCTCTGACGGCCCGAGTCGCCGTCAATCACATCTGGACGCGACATTTTCATTCTCCCCTCGTCGCGACCGTTTATGATTTCGGACGCAATGGGGCAGAGCCGACGCATTCGCTGCTGCTCGACTGGCTGGCAGTCGAGTTCATGGAATCAGGCTGGAGCATGAAGCACTTGCATCACCTCATTCTCACCAGTGCGGCGTGGCGGCGGGTCAGCTCAGTCGGCGATGCCGTCCAGAACTCTCAAGTCGATCCTGACAACAAGCTGTTGTGGCGAATGAATTCGGGCCGGATGGAAGCCGAAGTCTTACGCGACTCTTTGCTCTACTGCGGAGGCAAACTGGATGCGACCATGGGCGGGCCCCCTCTCGAAAACACGACTGCGATGACGACCTTCCGCCGTAGCCTCTATTATTCCGTGTTCCCCGAAGATGGCGGAGCGAGTGAGATGGGCGTGTTGTTTGATGCCCCGAACCCATTGGATTGCTACAGACGGACCCGGAGCATCGTTCCCCAACAGGCGTTGGCAATGACCAACAGCCAACTCGTTCACGAGATGTCCGCCCAGATCACTGGAACCATGAGCGATCTTTCCGAAGCGGAATTCGTCGTCGTGACATTTGAGAGGATCCTTTCCCGTCGACCAACAGAACAAGAACGATCCCTCTGTGCTGAAGCACTCGACAGGCAACGAAACATTCGTCAATCCGACGGGGCGAAGGATCCCGAAAGTGATGCCCGCGAAAGTCTCGTTCGAGCCCTGTTGAACCACAACGATTTCATCACAATCCGGTGACCATGATGACAACATCGCCCCACAGGACCGTGCCAGGCCGGTCAACGCGAGAGAGCGAAACGGCATGCTCCAAAACGCATTCGAGGCGTGCGTTTCTGAATGACCTGGGGATGGGCTTCACCGGGCTCGCGCTGGGCGCGATGCTTGCGGAGGACGGCATCGCCAAAGCCTCAAGCACTGTCATTGCACATCCGCCGAGCGGGATGCCGCACCACACGCCGAAGGCGAAGTCCATCATCTGGATCTTTCTCTCCGGCGGGTACAGCCACCTGGAAACCTTCGATCCCAAGCCCGCTCTCAACAAGTATTCTGGCAAAACCTACGACCAGACACCGTTTGAAAATCCGGTCAATTCGCCGCTCCACAAAATGCGGTTCCGTTCTGTTGCGGCCCAAGAAGTCAACGTCAGAGACGTGTACCCCACGATCTACCCGATGCAGGTCGGCTGGAAGAAACACGGTGAGGCGGGGATTGAGATCACCGACTGGTGGCCGCACCTGTCGAGACATGTCGACGACCTCTGCTTCATCCGCAACATGTGGACAACGGATAACGACCACGCTGCCGAGAACCAGATTCATACGGGACGGCACCGGCTCGATCCCCCTCAACCAAGCATCGGCTCTTGGGCGCACTATGGGCTCGGAACACTCAACGAAAACCTGCCCAAATATGCGGTCCTCGGGGGACCGACACGTTCCGACACTCGTCAGTCCATCGATGCACTCTATCTCGGTCCGCAGTACGGGGGCGTTCCGCTCGAACTCGGGGGAGAAAATCCGCTCCCGTTTGGCAGTCGCCAGAAAGGCCAAAGTCTGGAATCGCAGCATGCGGAATACGAGCTGATCAACCGTCTCAACGGCCTTTCCGCCGTCGAGTATCCAGAGGACCAGCAGCTCGCGGCTCGGATCCGTTCCTACGAACTTGCCTTCCGGATGCAGGCCGCCGTTCCCGAAGCGATCGATTTCTCACAGGAAACCGAGGCGACAGCGAACCTGTATGGCCTCAACGAAGATGCCACAAAACAGGCCGGACAACGTCTCCTTGCGGCGCGCCGTCTCGCTGAAAGGGGAGTTCGGTTCATCCAGGTGTTCCCTTCACCGTACGGCGTCTGGGACTCCCATCAAAAACTTCAGGAAAACCACACGCGGCTTTGCAACACTGTCGACAAGCCAGTTGCGGGACTGGTCCAGGACCTTAAACAACGGGGAATGCTCGACGAAGTGACATTGGTCTTCTGCACGGAATTCGGGCGAACGCCGGGACTGGAACTTCGCGGAGGAGGGATGACCGGCCGCGACCATCACCCCAACGGGTTCACCATCTGGATGGCCGGTGCGGGCGTCAAAAAAGGCCACGTTCACGGCGAGACTGATGAGCTTGGTTACAACGCCCTCGGCGATGGTCATTACGTGACCGACCTGCATGCGACCGTGTTGCATCTGCTCGGACTCGACAATCGGCGTTTGGAATACCCGGGACGCAAGCGCCTCGATATCGACCGTGGCAAGTTGATTTTGGACATTCTCACTTAATGGCTCTCAGAGAGCACAACGAAGAGCCGCCCCCTGGCACGCGAGCAGATACTGCAGCAACACGCTGAATCGGTGTTGCTGAAACTGGCCAAATTCCTTGTGAAAGACGGAACACACACATTGGCGAACCAACACGACAGCGAAGCCCTGTCGCAACGGTGTTTGCAGTCATCGCGTCATGAGTGCGATGTCTCGTCTCCATGGCCATGACCCGCTACGATTTTGAGAAACTCGCTGCAGACCGAATTGGAAAACTCATGAAAGCGCCGTCCCGCACCACGTCAACACGAAGAACATTCTTGAAGACATCTTTGAGTTTGGCAAGCGCTGTCTACTTGCCATCTTTGTCTCACGGCGACGATCGGGCGCCTTCCAAGTCGTTAATGGCCTATGTCGGCACGTTCAGCGCGCCACTGAAAGACGTGCTGCCGACACAGGTGGATCTTCCGCCAGGCAATGGGCAGGGCATCCATATTTTTGAGGTGGATCGAAAAAGCGGGAATCTGAGCCCCGCTCACATTCACCGAATGGGTGTGAGTCCCAGCCGACTGGAGGTCAACGCTGCCGGGACGAGAATGTACTCCGCAAACGAAACGGATCGTGTCGGGGAAGATCACCATGGGACCATTTCGGCATTCACCATTGATCAGAACGATGGAACACTACGGGAATTGAATCGAGTGTCGTCCCAGGGCAAAGGTCCGACCTACGTCAGTTTGCATCCATCCGAAAAATTTCTGCTGGTGGCCAATTACTTCGGTGGGTCGGTTTCCGTCGTGCCTGTTCTTGAAGATGGGAGTTTGGGGCCGGCGACCGACGTCCATGCTGATCAGGGTGAGATCGGCCCGACCACTGCGACCAACGCTCCCCCAGGCAGTTTCGCATTCAGCGGACATGACCGGACACACGCCCACATGATTCAATCCGACGCGGCTGGCAATTACGTGTTTCATGTGGATCTGGGGCTGGATCAGATCCTGGTCTGGAAATGGGATGGCAGCAAGGGCCGACTGATCCCACACGAAGAGCATGTGGTCACCCTCCCCCCCGGCGATGGGCCAAGACATTTTCACTTCCACCCGAATGGGAGAACTCTGTATTCCATCCAGGAAGAAGGTTCGACGGTCGTCGTCTTTGACTACGAATCCACCACCGGTCGCCTGGCCGAGCGACAGACGATCTCAACGCTTCCAATGGGCATTGCAGGCAGCAATTTCTGCTCAGAAATTCAAGTGTCTCTCGATGGCCGCTTCGTCTACGCTGGCAATCGCTTGCACGATAGCATCGCCATTTTCGCTGTCGGAGAGGAGGGGACGCTGACATACATTGGCGAGGAATGGACGCGAGGAAACTATCCTCGCAGCTTCAGTTTCGATCCCAGTGGGCAGTTTTTATACTGCTGTAATCAGCGAGCCGATTGCGTTGCCGTGTTCCGGGTCGACCAAGAGCGGGGCACATTGCAATTCACAGGACACTATGCGGCTGTTGGAAATCCATCGCATATCACGTTTGTCGACCTCGCTCAACGAATGCCCTGACGGCAGCCTCCTCGTTGCCGCGAGTGACGGTTCCCCAGAGCGGCAACCGATTCGGCTTGGCTCGTCGGGTATTCTCAAGTTCCGCCAACAATTTCAAGTTGAAGTTCCTGCCCATTTTTCAGTCAGCGTCAGCGACTTGATCGTCTTGCAAATCGGCGTCGACCTGCAGCCACATGACGTGGCCCCACGAAGAGATCATCTCCAGATGGGCCAATCGTTCACACAACCGGCAAGATTTCGAGATTGACTCCCGGTAAGGATTCAGAATGTTGCTGTCGAAAACAATGCGGCACAGTGTCAAGGAAACGCACAGTGACAAGAAAAAGCACGGCGCAAAGAAAAAGCAAAGTGCTACGAGAAAGATCTGTTTTGCCTTTTTGTTCGTGGTGACATGTCTTTCTGGATCGCTTCGATCCGCTCCGATTGAGTTCGAGCGTGACGTTGCCCCCATCCTGCGCAGTCGCTGTCTCGAATGTCACAACAAGCGTGATCACCGGGGCGGTTTTTCTCTTCACTCTCGCAATGCCGCATTCGACGGGGGCGAAAGTGGGCCTGTCATCTATCCCAAGGACACTAATTCCAGTTATCTGTTGGACCTGATCACTCCTGTCGACGGCTCAGCCGAAATGCCGAAGGACGCCGCCCCGCTGAGTCCCGATGAGATTTCGATGATCACAAAGTGGATCGACTCGGGAGCGAACTGGCCGCAAGACGTCGAATTGCAACCGGATCAGTTGTGGTCTTTACAGCCGATCCAGCGGCCGGCAATCCCTCAAGGGATCCAAAGTCCGAAACATTTCGAGATCCGCAGTCCGATTGACGCGTTCCTCGTTGAACGACTGCAGAGCGAGAATTTGTCGCCAGCTCCGGAAGCGTCCCCCCGTACGCTCATCCGACGGCTGTCTCTTGATCTCATCGGACTTCCGCCTTCTCCTGAGCGGGTCGCAGAGTTCGTCCGTGACACGTCCCAAGATGCTTATTCTCGACTCGTCGACGAGCTGTTAGATTCTCCGCACTTCGGGGAACACTGGGGACGACACTGGTTGGACCTCGCGCGCTACGCGGACAGCGAGGGGTATCTCGGCGACAGTGAACGGCCCCATGCGTGGGTGTATCGAGAATGGGTCATTGACGCCTTCAACCGCGATCTCCCGTTCGATCAGTTCACGATTGATCAACTCGCTGGGGACCTGGTTGCGACCCCGACGCTTGATCAAAAAATCGCGACGGGCTTTCACCGCAATACCCTGCGGAATACGGAGGCAGGCGTGGACTTGGAATTGTACCGCACGAAGGAAGTCGTTGATCGTGTGAACACGACAGGGATGGTCTGGCTGGGGCTGACGCTTGGGTGCGCGGAGTGCCACGATCACAAACATGATCCGATCAGCCAAAAGGAATTTTATGAGCTGTATTCATTCTTCAACAACACGGATGACGTGGGAGTGACAGCCACCCGGTCCTGGGAAGTCGCCGAGTACGAACAAGCGATGAAGCGCTGGGAGCCAACATGGAATGAACTCCTGGTAGAACTGAATGAATTCGAGAAAGAAAACCTCTCCGAGAAGCAACAGGAGGAAGTTTCCAGAATCTTTGACGGATACAAGAAGTCGACTGACCTCAAAAAATTGGAGGCGTATTATCGAACGGACGAATCTGATTGGACGAACGTTGAAAAGCGATTGATCGCGCAATTGGCCGAACGGCCGAGCAAGCCGGTCACGAAGGCGCGAGCCTTTTCGGAGCGCAAGCAAGATCGCCGCGACACTTATGTTCACATTCGTGGTGTTTATACCCGGCATGGGGACATGGTGAGTTCCAAGACCCCCGAGGTGTTGCCCGAGCTTGTGGTCCGCGGGGAAACGGCGGATCGACTTGACCTCGCCCACTGGCTGTTTGATGACAGGAATCCCCTTACTCCGCGTGTGGCTGTGAACCGGATTTGGCAACAACTCTTCGGTGTCGGAATCGTGGCTAGCCCGAATGATTTTGGAAGCAAGGGGGACCCTCCAACGCATCCACAATTGCTGGACTGGCTGGCGAGTGAGTATCCGCGTGTGGGGTGGAGGCGTAAGGAAATAATTCGCCTCATTGTCCACTCTTCGACGTACCGCATGTCATCGGCAGACAACTCCGTTCCTGAACAATCAGGCATGAGCAATCAGCTGCTCTGGCGTCAAAACAGCTATCGCGTCACGGCGGAAACTGTGCGAGATTTGCACCTGGCAGCGGCCGGACTTCTTGATCGTACGATGGGACGGAAGGGAATTCGCCCTCCGCTGCCCGGCTTTGTGGCCGAGGTGGGGAGAACTGTCAAATGGCCAGTGAGCCAGGGAGGCGATCGTTATCGCAGAGGCCTATATATCTTCTTCAAACGGACAGTGCCCTACCCGATGCTGATGACCTTCGACGCACCTGATTCGACCGTGTCTTGCAGTCGACGCGAACGTTCCAACACCCCGTTACAAGCACTGACGTTGTTGAACGATCCGGTTTTCTACGAATGCGCGGAAACGCTGGGGCAAAGTATGGCTGAAAAGTTCGCTGAGAATCCCCAATCAGCAATCCAAGAAATCTCCCTCCGCTGCCTGGGACGTCCCGCTCAGGATTCTGAACTGAACTATTTGATGGCGGCCTATCATGATCTGTTGCATATCGATGTGGCCATGAATGCAGACAAAGAAGACCAGCGAACAAAAGCCTTGATCGGCATCGCGAGGATCGTTTTGAATTTGGACGAATTCATTACCCGCGACTAAACCCATTTGCACAGTTATCAGCAGAATACGGTCTCTCAAAAGCCCTCACCGAGTGAACTGGCCTCATAGGAAAAAGTCTTGATGAATTTGCAACGGCGACAGTTCTTCACCTCGGCGGGCAGCGGATTGGGCATGCTTGCTCTGGCGTCTTTGATGCAAGAGGAAGGTCTACTGGCGCAAGACATCGAAGGTCCGCGTACACATTTCGCTCCGAAGGCCAAACGTTGCATCTTCCTGTTCATGGAAGGTGGTCCCAGTCAGATGGATCTGTTTGATCCCAAGCCGAAGCTGAACGAGCTTGATGGCCAACCGATGCCGGAATCTCTGTTGAATGAGATCAAGTTCGCATTCATTCAGAAGGAAAGCGCCCGTTTGATGGGCAGTCCCCGGAAGTTTCAAAAGTATGGGGAGTGCGGAATGGACCTCTCCGATCTGTTGCCACATCTGAGTTCTTGTGTCGATGACATCGCCCTGGTGCGTTCGATGCACGGCGAACAATTCAACCATCTGCCCGGACAACTGATGATGCTCACCGGCTCGGCCCTGCAGGGGTGGCCCTCGATTGGGTCCTGGCTCACCTACGGCCTGGGAAGCGAGTCAAAGAATCTGCCAAGCTATGTGGCCATGACGACATTGGGACGAGGCCTGCCCGGTGGAGCGAATAGCTGGTCCAGCGGATTTCTGCCATCACAATACTCGGGGACGCTTTTCCGAAATCAGGGCAGCCCGATCTTGAACCTGGAGAACCCTCAGGGGATGTCCAGAGAGTTCCAGCAACGAAGCCTGCAAACCATTCATGAGCTGAATCGTGTTCGCTACGATAAGCTTGGCAATCCTGAAATTGCCAGCCGCATTGAAGCCTATGAACTCGCCTTTCGCATGCAGCGAACAGCGCCCGAACTTCTCGACCTCTCAGGAGAAACCGAAGGGACTCTGGAAGATTACGGGCTCAACCGAGAGGACAACGCGAAAGACGCGACTGCCGGCTTCATGCACTCTTATGCCCGCAATTGCCTTCTCGCAAGACGGATGATTGAACGTGGTGTTCGATTTGTCACACTCTTCCTGTCGACGTGGGACCACCACAGCAATCTGGATCGTAGTCTCAAACGCTACACGGAGATCTCCGATCAGCCCGTCGCGGCGCTGCTGAAAGATTTGAAACAACGCGGCCTGCTGGAGGACACGCTGGTCGTCTGGGGAGGAGAATTCGGGCGGACCCCACTTGGGGAAAACCGTGCGAATTTCCAAACCGTCACTGGCCGTGATCATCATCCTTATTCATTCAGCATGTGGTTGGCCGGGGGAGGGGTCCAAGGAGGACAGGTCATCGGGGAAACAGATGAAATTGGCTGGGGTGTGGCGAAAGACCCCGTGCACATTCACGATCTCCATGCAACGCTTCTGCACCTGTTCGGGTTGGACCATAAGCGTTTGACCTATCGCTTCCAAGGCCGCGATTTTCGCCTCACTGACGTTGCGGGGAATCTCGTCCCTCAACTGTTTCAGGACGTCGGGTGAGATCACCCCAGTGGTGTTCACGCTTTCAAGGAACTTCCGAGCCGGTTGCGTTGTTGGAGCTTTTTTGGTTTGGCGAGGGATTTGTGGAGGCAGTTGAAGCTGTAGACGCCGGTGAGAAAACGTGGCGCTGGGCCGTCGAAAAACGGAGCGCTGGGTTGGTGGTGGGGTCGGCTCGTGGGGTGAGAGCGATTCAAGCCGGCAGCATTTTTCTGTTCTGTTTGTCGTCGCTCAATCAGCGTCGCTTGAGGGTTTTCTCCGGCGACGGAGTTTGGCATCCTGGAGACGGTAACTTTCTCCGGACGCTTCGAGCAGTGTTGCATTTTTTGGGGGGCTGCGAGGCGTCACGCGGTCCAAGGCGGCCCCCGTGAGACGTTCGCTGCCGAGAACCTCCGTCCAATTCTGGAATGGCAGGTTCGTTGTCACGATCACGCTGAGTCGTTCGTAGGCTGTGCTGATGACGTCGAACAGGAGTTCGGCTCCGGTTTTGCTGGCCGAAACGTGATGTTACTCACCAGCCTGGGGCGACTGAGCCATCGGATGATGGCGGAGTTGCTCAGCCGTTTGTATGGCCTGGACATCTCGGTCGGCCAGATCAGCCGGCTGCAGCGAATCGGACAAACATCGCTCCAGTCGGCTNNGCCGCGGATGTCCGCACGAACGCGGCTGTGAACATGGACGAAACCAGCTGGCGGGAAAACGGCCACAAAGCCTGGCTGTGGACCGTCGTCGGTTCGGCGGCCACGTTGTTCGCGATCCGCCCCTCACGAGCACGCAAGGTGGTGAACGAATTGCTCGGCGCGGAGTATCAGGGCCTTGTCGGCAGCGATCGCTATTCGGCATACAGCCACCTGCCGGATGACCATCAT